>JBDNGG010000368.1:0-3387 GCA_041689405.1 Terrimicrobiaceae bacterium
CAATCGCTTCTCCCGTTTCTGAACCCCCTTTGGAGCCCACTGCTCGTCGAACGAAAACGAAGGAGAATGACGCCGATCTTGCCAAAACCAAAATCTGGAAAAATGCGACGAAGGAATCTCCATATGAGAACAGCCTTGAGATGAGGTTTGTTCCAGTGGCGCGGACGGATGTGCTCTTCTCGATCTGGGATACCAGGGTGAGAGACTACGCGGTTTTCGCCAAGGAGACCGGGGTATCCGTAGTGCCCCCGAATTTCCCACAGACACCGAACGATCCCGTGGTGAATGTGATTTGGGAGGAAGCGCAGGCATTCTGCAAATGGCTCACGGCGCAAGAGCGGGCGGCAGGAAGGATTGGCGCAGACAAGGTTTACCGGTTGCCGACGGATGCAGAGTGGAGCATCGCGGTGGGGCTGCCGCCAGAAAGTGGAGCGACTCCTCAAGAAAAGGATGGGAAAGTGAAAGGGGTCTTTCCTTGGGGAACACAATGGCCACCGCCAGAGGGAGTCGGAAACTATGATCCCGCGCTGGGAGTGGATTCGTATGTTAACACCTCGCCCGTGGGCAGCTTTCCTGCGAACCGCTTTGGGCTGTATGACATGGGAGGAAACGTATGGGAGTGGTGTGAGGACCGATATCAGGCACATGGCAGTGGCTCTCGCGTGGTTCGCGGCGGGTCGTGGTTTAACGTCGGCCCCGTGTTTCTGTGGTCGTCGCGTCGCGGCGATGAACTTCCCGGCGATCGTAATAGCAGTTTCGGTTTTCGGTGTGTTCTTGGGTCTTCGCGTTAGGTTGGCGGGATTTGGGACTTGACGACTTGGGTTTTGACTATTGGAACTTGACCCTTGATGAGGCGAGTGAAACGAGCCGCGAATTTTTTGTAAAAAGGCAGCAGAGTTTATCCGCAGATCTCGCTGAGAGCCGCAGACATCTGGAATCAGAAAGCAGTCGGACGCAGTCCACTTTTGGCCTGCTGGTTTTTGCGCGACAGCGCGTCTTCCCTGAGCATTAAAAATTTCCCCCGGTTTCTTCCGTCTGCGGAATCTTGTTAATCTGGGGATAAGCCTCTCGCGGTCAGTTCATTCGAGGAAACGGCGCGCCCATGCGGGAGCGATTCCTCTCCGCGCCAAGCGGCCATGCTGGAAGTCGGCGACCAACCGGTGCGGAGTCACGCACGAACTGTTATCATAAAGCCGCACCGATGGAAGAACGCGGATCGCTTTTTCCAGATTATCCATGACACGAGGGAAGCGTTCGCGGATCTTTTTGGCGGGGACAGAGTGTCCGCCTGCACCCACCCTTGCCTCGACTCTCCTCCTGGAAAAATTGGCGCTCGGGATTCCGATAAAGATCAGATGCACATCGAAGCCCCCGACGGCGGCCCGCTGCAGGAATGAAACCTTGTCCCCAACGGGATCGGAGAAGACCGATTCCAGAATAAACCCCTCTTTTCGCTCGACCATTTTATCGCGGAGAGATGCGATTTCCGATGCGGCTTCATAAGCGGAAAGCCCGGTCTCGCGGGCGAGGATATCTGCGTTCAAAAATGGCAGGCCGAGAGGAGACAGATACGCCTCGTAAAAAGTCGTTTTCCCGGCTCCGTTCGGTCCGGCGAGCATCACCAGCAGCGGGCGATGTTTCACGCCTTTAATCGCTGCTGACGATCCGGGCGGAAGTTTTGGCGATCACGGATTTGGCCCGGCGCTGGCCTTCTTGGCTACCAATGGCGGAAAGAGCCACATTCAAATCCGCGCGGCCAACCGGGCGCTTCAATGCTGCTTGCGCAGGAAAAGAAAGGGCCGGTTCCAGCATCTGCCCCAGGTGCGCCCAGTGCTCGATCTGCTGCGGCGGAGAACGGTGAAAAATCTCCGCGCTCTGCCTCGCTGCTTCCAGTAATTCCTCGCTGATTCGTATGGAAACACTCACGACTTAATACGATGTCGCAAAATGCCACAGGCGTCAAGCGGCACATCCCAGGGAGCATACGCGCGGGTGTGATGCTTGGCGTCCCGCCGGGTAATTTCCCCGTTTTGAAACGATTGAGGAAGCCCCAAATTTTATCCGCAGATCTCGCTGAGAGCCGCAGATTTCTGGAGTCAGAAAGCAGGCAGACGCAGTCCACTTTTGGCCTGCTGGTTTTTGCGAGACTGCGCCGCTTCCCTGAACACCGAAAACTGCCCTGGGGCTCCCGCATTTCGTTTGAACGCAGGCGTCCTCTGCTGGTAGCCTTCGCGCTGCATGGAAACTCACCGCCTCGCCCTGAAAGCCGGATACCAGATTGACCATTTTCGTATCGAATCGATTCTCGGCAAGGGCGGGTTCGGGATCACGTATATGGCGATGGATCTCCAACTCGGCAAGCGGGTCGCTATCAAAGAGCTGCTGCCCGATTCGATTGCCACGCGCATTGATGGCTCGACGGTGGTTCCGCAAAGTGCCTCACTTCAGGAAAACTGGGAATGGGCACGGGATCGGTTCCTTGACGAAGCACGGATGCTGGCCGGGTTTTCCCACCCGGCCATTGTCGGCGTCCACCGACTCATCGAAGCCAACGGCACGGTTTACATGGTCATGGACTACGTGGATGGCGAAAGCTACGAGGCCCGTCTGCGTCGGATCGGGCGCGAACCGGACCAAGCATCGCTCATGGCCGTGATTGGCCCGATTTTACGGGGTTTGGAAGAAGTGTATAACGCAGGATTAATCCACCGGGACATCAAGACGGAGAACATCCTCATTAACCGCCACGGGCAACCAATACTCATTGACTTCGGTTCCGCACGCTCTGCCGTGGGTGCAACCATGACGATGACCAGCATCGTCACGCACGGGTATTCGCCCGCCGAGCAATATCAAACGAAGGGCAAGATGGGGCCGTGGACGGATATCTATGCGGTCGCAGCGGTGATGTGCCGGGCCATCACGGGAGAAAAGCCGCCTGTCGCATCGGATCGGATCATGGACGATGACTTTGTCTGGCTATCCAATCGTGGGATAGATGGGTTTGACAAGAATTTTTTGACTGCGGTAGATTGGGCGTTGAGGGTTCGACCCGAAGACCGACCACAGCAAATGGCCCACTGGGAGCCTCATCTGCGATCGCAGGATCCCTATGGTCGCACAAAGCCAGAGACGACTGGCCAGGAGCCTATCCAGGAAGAATGGAATGAGCAGGTCCCGGTTAAAACGGGCATCGGAGTCCGAAAAATCTTGCCGGTAGAAACGAGCAAAAAGAAAGCCGAACGAACCACTTTCATCGCAGCGATGATTGGCGTCGCCGTCCTTTTCGTCTTTTTTCTGGCGATCATGGTTTCCCAGGCAAAGGAAACTGCGAGAAAAGCGGAGGTTGCCCGTATTGCACAAGCAGCTGAGGCGGCACGGCAGGAG
>JBDNGG010000369.1:0-4274 GCA_041689405.1 Terrimicrobiaceae bacterium
CGCTACTTTGCATCATTGGTCTGGGTGCATCCCCCGAAGCAATGGCCGGGGTAAAGCTCTCCGAGAAAGGGGAAGCCCGGGCAACCATTGTCGATGGTGGGATGGTGGAAGCGTCCAAGCCCTTGGTGGATTATTTGAAGCAGATCACTGGCGCGGAATTTCCGGTAGTTGCAACGGCGGCGGAAGTGCCGGCCGGGCAGGCGTCCATCGTTCTGGAATTGCTGAACAAGCCAGTGGCCGGTGCCAGTGACCGGGCGACAGCGGATCAGGCCTACCGGATCAAGGTAAATGCCAACCGGGTGACAATTTCGGCATCGACGCCACTCGCAGTCAAGAATGGGGTCTACGGCTTTTTGGAGGACCACTTGGGCTGCCGTTTTTACACGTTCAAGCTCAAGGGAATGAAATACGCCGGGCCGGACCATGAAATCGTCCCGAAGGCACCGACGTTGGTGCTCCCCGAGATTGACGATTTCCAAGAGCCGGCTTTTGCCAACCGCGGAATCATTTTCTGGATGGGTAGCCTCCCCTGGATCGAAAAGAACCGGGGCGTGGGCGCTCCGGCGGACAGTACGAGTGCTGCACTTGCGCCCGGACATAACATGTATCAATTGATCCCCCCGAAGGACGTAGCGGCCAGGGGCCAGACGGCGGCGGTCAAGGGCCTCTTCGCAACCCATCCCGAGATCTACCCGCTTAACGCCGCCGGCGTTCGGGAGCCTGATTACGGGATGGGCGTCTGCGGGACTAATCCTGAATTACCCAAGTTCTTGGCGGAAGGACTGAAACGGGACATTGAGAGGCGGGTTAGCGGGAGTGAAAGAGAAAAGACCGAGGTGGATTGGGCCACACCGTTTTCGGCAGGGCAGGGGGACGGCTTTTCCCCGTGCCACTGCACCGATTGCCGGGCGTTGGTGAAGAAGGAGAACTCGGAAGCAGCACCGCTGATCCTGGCTCTCAATCGGACTCTGGACATCATAACCAAGGAATATTCCAAGGCCCAAGTCATTACGTTCGCCTATTTTGAATCGCTGAGCGCCCCCAAAACGCTCAAGCCGCATCCACATCTCTGGATCAACGTTGTTTCCAGCGCGCGCAGCCAGAATGCCGCCGGCGACCAGATCGGGCTCATTGTCGATAACCCGGCCAATCGCGATTACGCGGAGGCACTCGCGGCCTGGCCGAAGATCGCCAAGGACCGCGTGACAGTATGGCATTGGGACACTTACCGGGCGGAGTGGCCCTCCATATTCTCCGTCGGGGAGAACACCCGGTATTTCCGCGACTGCGGTGTTTACGGGGTGAACCCCCAATATTGTGGTGGCCCCTGGCAGCTGATGCTGGCGTGGTTGCACCTGAAACTCGCTTGGAATCCGGATGCCGATGCCGATAAACTCATCCGGCAATATTTGGACGACAACTTCGGCAAGGCCGCTGCCCCTCATGTCTATGCCTACATGAAGTTGGCCCATGAGAGTTATAAGGAGGGGTTGCACAATCCCAGCGCCGTTCGCTGGACGGGCTGGACCCCGGTTCTGCGGCTGAAATACTTTCCAACCACCCGCCTCGCGAGGCTGGGCGCAGAGATGGACAAAGCCGTCGCGGCCGCAGAGAAGCAGGGCAACCCGAAGCTATTGGAAAATTTGATCGTCGTACGCGGCCAATCGCTTGACGTAGTGGTGGCCGACGCCATTTCCGCGCAGGGTAAACCCTGGGGCCGGGTGGCCCACGCTGGGGATGGTCGGGATTGGTTTGTGGGTGCTGCTTCCGCCGAGCTGCCGCCGGCCATTTTGAGGGCGAAGAAAGGCATCCAAGCCGATGGTGGTGGTGAGCACGGTGTATTGCGGGCGATTTCCGCTTATGTCGCCAAGTCGGGCGGTCCCGTGTTTGATGTGGTCAGCCCAGCCATCGAGGCCATGGTCGTTCCTGACTTGCGCGGCCAGATCGTGAGCGCCCGGGACGTCCGCTCGGGTAAAGAACTGTTGGCCGGAAGCGCCGGCATCTTTGGCTATATGGACGAGTTCATTGGTTTCAGTGCCCAGTACTGGTTGCCGCCTGCCGTGGCTGAAGCGGATTTGGGAATGCCCCGACTCGCTGATCGGAACTGGACTGCGGTCTGGAGCGAATATCAAAGCCCGGACAAGAGCCGCCTGGAGACTAGTCTCACCCTCTCTCGCCCGTTTTACGGGTTTGATCCCAGTCGCCAATTGCTGCGGACGGTCATCGCCGACCCGGCGGGCTTGCAAATCGAGCGGACTTTCAGCGGAATACCCAACCAGCCCAAACAGTTCACCACCCGGTGGCTGCTGGCTCTGCCCGATCCGAAGCTCTCGAAAGTGTCGGTCAAAGGCGGCGGCGTGGATCAACTCATGGACCTGCGCTATGCGCGTCCAGGCGGAATCACCGGCGTAGCGTCCGGCGCGCGGTTGCCCGGTCAGGACAACATGGACGAACGGTGGGATAACGTGATTGCGGTTTCGGATGCGAAGGCGGTGCGATTGCCGCTCGATTCGACCGTCAGCGAAACCGTCACCATTCAGCTCGACCGCGGAGATGGTTTGGCGACCATTCTCGAAACCCCGACAGCCGGCTGGGAGGCGATCGAATTAAAACCGGTCGTGAACCAGAACTACCTGGAAGTCCGCCTGATCGGTCAGCCGATACCCGACACCAAGGAGCCGGTCACAGATCTGGTTCTTCCATTGCAAAAGCTCACTTCCAAACCCGTGAAGGTGGCCCCGGCCGTTGCCGATGCGGAGGCCGAAGAGAAGATTACCGCAGTGGCTCCGAAGATCAAAGTCACCGGCGAGAAGACCGCTGTGAACGAGATCGATGGCGCGGAGTTGATTTGGATTCCTGCGGGCGAATTTCTCCGCGGCTCAGCCGAAGGGATCGGAGGCAGCGACGAGCGTCCGCAGAAGAAAATTCATCTCGACGGCTACTGGGTTTACAAGCACCCGGTGACTCTTGCCTTGTATGAGAAATTTTCCAAAGCAACGGGACGTGAGTTCATTGCGAACTGGGGACAGGTGATGCACGCGGAACCGAAGGCAGACGCTGGAACTTATGCGGTGCAGACCAACTGGTTTGATGCCGAGGCCTATATGCAATGGGCGGGAGGCTCCCTGCCGACCGAGGCGCAATGGGAAAAGGCTGCCCGCGGTACTGACGGGAATGAATACCCGTGGGGCAACAAATGGGAGCCGGAAAAATGCACCAGCATGGAAAATACGATCTACGCCTTCAACCAAGGCTTTCGCCCTGTCGGGAGTTTTCCGGATGGAGCCAGCCCGTTCGGTGTTGAGGATGTCGCCGGCGGCACTTGGGAATGGGTCGCGGATTGGTTTGACGCGGAATATTACGCAAGGGCTCCGGTGAGTAATCCCACAGGCCCAGAAGAATCAACAGGATACAAGGTTCTTCGCGGAGGTTCCAGCCTCTTTGACGAGCGCTTCAGCCGCTCGACCGCCCGATTCCTTAATCCCCCGCAGGTGCGGGATTGGACCCCCAACGGCTTCCGTGGCGTGGTCAACGCACCCAATCCGTGAATTCTGAAAGGAACGGCCTCTAGTCCAACCCAACGCACCCCCTGACCAGACCACCCCTCTCGCCGTCGCGTTTACTGTTGCCAAGACACGCGCTGCCGAAAATATAAAGGAAGACGCGCCGGTCGGGGGTCGATGGGTTTCACGCGCGGGTGCTGAGATCTCTTCATGTGCTGGAGGCAGATCTGCCTGCGATCACTGCATCCGCTGAGGCCGCGGCGAAAGCCTGTGTCGAAGGGAACGTGGCACTTGTAGCCGCAGGGGATTTCGGCGTGGTTGGAAAAGCGGTGGGGCGTGTTAGGGAAGTGATGCGTTTTCAATGAGGGTCGCCGATCATTTATACTGCCCTGCATCAGTTATCGGATGACCGTTCTCCGCGATTCCATGCCGGAGGCATCTCGGAGATTATCCGGTGGCGCGAGCCACCAGATTTTGCGCAACATAAACGGAGCCCCGGCAGGGGCGCTGGAACGCAGGGTCCGCCGCCCCTGCCGGGGCGAGTTCTTCTCTTGGCGGGTTAGCGGTGGCTAGGGCCCTGAGCTTTCTACAGATCAACCCTTATCCTGCATTTTATAAGGATTCAACCGCATCTCATCTGCGCCGAAGTCGCCGCCGGTTTGCATTGGCAGAGAATATGCCCTGCCACGATATTCGGTAGTTGCCGCCCACTGGCCGTGACGGGGCGCGTATTCTTCGGCTATCCGCGCGGACGCGGACACCCTGGACCGA
>JBDNGG010000370.1:0-3037 GCA_041689405.1 Terrimicrobiaceae bacterium
CGCCGTGACAACCTGCGCAATGGTCGCCGCGACTTTTTTCCAGAGGTGCTCGCTATCGGTCCGGAGGATCATACTCGGGCGCGTCAAATCATGGCGGTTGTAGATCGCCGACTTTTGCAAGGCTGAGATCAGGTGGTCTAGGACGGTCATGCTGATTGTCTGACTGATTTGGGCTCCGCTCCTAGGCGGTGGAAAATGATGGTTGTTTGGTGACAGGGGCGCAAGGCGAAGTCAGATACCCCAATGCTCGCCCAGTCGTCGGGGCGCTTATACATGTCTAACCCGCGCCCAAGGTTGATTTCCCAGCCATGATCGGTTTTGATTCGACGATCATGGAGCGTGGAGGAAACTTCCGTATGGAGGTGGATTCCGTGTCCAACAAGACTACGTTTAAGGGATTCGATTCTCCCGGTGGATTCATCTGAAAGCTCCCTTGTGATGAGGGTAACTTCCTTGACACTTGCCAACTTGACCAGCAATTCGCAGAGCCGCAGCAGGTTGGCGACCTGATGAGGGCGACTCATAAACGGATCTTCAATAATAATGTGCCTCGCACCCGCAAAATGTGCCGCGAACAAATTCTCAAACGAGTTGCCCATATCTCCATCACAGATTTCCAAACGCCGTGCGGTTGGGATGAATTGCTGGGTGGCTGCCTCCTTGGCTCCGGGCTGCACTGTCAATACCGGCCGTGGGGCTGTCCCAGCCAAGTCAGTCGGCACCTTTTCGATCTCCGAGCACCATTTCGGAAACCACGCATCTCCGTCGGTGAGAACACCAATGAAGATATACGCATAGCCGTCTTCGGTTTGCGTTGGTCCAAAAATGGCCCGGTATTCGTTGATATAAAAGCTGCCTCCCTGGTTTCCCCGGATCGCAGCAATCTTTCTGGCGGTGAGCCTCGCTTTTGTCAGACCGATGATATTGCTTAACAGCACTCGACGCTCTCTCCCGGGAGAAAGATGAACAAAATACTCGATGTCCGCTCCTCCCGCTTTAAGGACATAGCGCATCCCTGGTCGAGGACGCCCCAACCAGGGATCTCCCGGTTTGAGCAGGTTTCCCTGGTCATCGTGTGGCCTACCGGAAAACTCCTCTCCCTCCAAACCCAGGATAATCGGATTGTGGTATTCTCCAGCAAAGAAGTAGCCCACTGAAGCTGTCCCTGCAGGAACAATCACCTGCTCCCACTCATTGATGTAAAACTGTCCCGCTTCAGCTCCTCCTACGGTCGTCTTCACCGCGTTAACCATAGCGACAAGATCAGGGTGCTTGTTGGTTGAGGGGTAGGACCGAATGCCATCGTCTGTCTCAATAATAACGCTGATGTGAAAGCCGCCATCAGCATGACTGATGCGGTATTTTCCTTGCCGCACGACGCTGGTGCTCGTGTTGCCCCCGAATGGAATAGGTGGTGTGCTCATAGGAATTTATGTGGTGAAAACTCTTTTTCGAACCATTCGGAACGGTCCAAGTGGCAAATATAGACTGGCTGCCAATCAGGTTCCGCTTTGGTGAGAGCGATGCCGTGAAGATTCACAATAAATCGGATACTGCCAAACCGACGCACGCTACGGAGTGCTGAAACTAGATTTGAGGATTTCTTCTGCAAAGTGATCATTTGTTGCATATCCTCGACTGAGTGCCTGAACCGGATAACATCGTCATCGCTCAAGTTAAATTTCATCCCGATGTAGGGACGATCCCATGGGGTACCTGGAGGAGTTGTGCTGCTAATATCCAGAGTGAATGTCGTTCCGTCCTCGCGGGGGTCGAGAAATTCCGGGCAACCCTCCATATCTCCTACCCAGAATCGCTCGCCTGAAGGCCCAATCGGAACCAAAACCTGGCCGAACTCATTGATCAAAAACCCTCCGCCACGGTTTCCGGTTTTCTCGAGTTTCAGGTCATTTACGGCTTCAGCCAACGCAAGAATTACAGGTTCTTCAACAGCGCGTGACGTTAGCCACTCGTCTGTAGCCCATGGGTTCCAATATGCCTCCACAGATCCATCAGCCCGTGTTCTGAGAACGGGTGTTTTGCCCGGAATGCGACCGTAGCGGCCCCCCCAAGGCACAGGATTTTCCAATCTTCGGAATAAAGGTTTGCGTTTCATGTTAGTTGAGGAAACTCAAGTCCATGGACAAGAGAATAAACGATAACCCGCTGCCCGTCCAAGTTGGCGGTGATATCGCCGTTAGCTGATTGGCGCAAGCGGCGGATCTGTTTTCGTGTGGAAGCCTCCAGATCCTTTACCCTGCCAGCCACCGCCAGAGCTTCCCGGCCCATTTCCGGGTCGGTTGCCTTGCCAGGAAGTAGGGCAAATGCCTCCCCCCCGCGAATCTTACGCGCGATCCTGTAGCCGTCGGCCTTGGCTTTGACGAAGAGTTCAATCGTCTCATACGATCCCTCCTCCTCCTGAACGCTATCCGGAAAAAGAAGCGGCTCGGGTACAAGGCCACCGAAGAGAAGTCGTCCTCCCTCACCCGTTGGAACCAGGATTGCCAATTTTTTCGGCGTCATACGAAATCTTCCGTAGCTTTGTCGCAAGCGATGGATGAGTTCAGGCAGCTCCTGTGGGTTGGAACAGAGCCGACCTTGGGTATCTTTTACATTCCCTTGTGCGTCGCAGGAAAGCTCCGCGCCTTCATAAGCCCCAGGGTAGTCGCTCCCCGCTTGAAGTGAATCCCACTCGATTTCATCTTCACGGGGTTTGGGGCTCCGTGGAGGGGCAGACTTTTCAATCGGAATTGCGTCCAGCAGTGTCGGATCCCAAGAAAAATATCGATTCCGCTCGCTTCCCGTAATTGTTGCCCAATCCTGCTTCTCATAGATCATTTCGTCAGTCGTCTCAGCCATGTAGAGAACAAAGAGGGCCGCTACCCGGTCTTCACCCGCTTTTTTCCTGAGAATACGGCCTAAAGTCTGTATGCGCTGGCGCACTGAGCTGGATGAGGCGACAACAATTCCCACATCGGCGGCGGGCACATCGAAACCTTCGATGAGTGATC
The DNA here is from genome assembly GCA_041689405.1 of Terrimicrobiaceae bacterium. Lineage (GTDB taxonomy): Bacteria > Verrucomicrobiota > Verrucomicrobiia > Chthoniobacterales > JAATET01 > JBDNGG01. The sequence continues at coordinate 3,012 of JBDNGG010000370.1, forward strand.
GTGCAGAAACCAGAACCTGAGCCGCC
>JBDNGG010000371.1:0-7081 GCA_041689405.1 Terrimicrobiaceae bacterium
ATCGTTGCCGACGGAAAATTTTGGGCCTTACGGGATGGCCTCTGCCGCATTTCTTCTTCATGAAAGAAAGCAACTCGATCGTGCCCCCCGGCTCTTGAGCGTCATCGAAAACGCGGATCGGAATGTGTTTCGCAGTCCGGGCGATCCGCTGGACGGGTTCGGGTCGTATTCGAGCGCTGTTGATTCGCGGACCTTGGATGAGATTCCCGCTGTGCAGGTGGCGCTGGCGGCATTGAGCCAGGCTGAGCTCGACAAGATTCGCCAGGCCGGGGTTCCGGTCGATCCGGTATTTCCGGCCCGGTCCGGGAGGGTGCAGGTGCGGAAGGGCACCGAGGCGGCGCTGGTGCTGGCGCTCAACCCGGACGGCCGCGCGTTTAAGCTCCGCGTTGAAAGCCTCATGGGTGTCGATATGCTGCCGGGGATGGCGAGAATCATTGCGCCGGATGGAAAAGAAATTCAGCAAATTCCCCTGCATACCAAAAGCGCAGACGGTAAACCGCGGATCCTGAGATACCTCGGTGAGGGGGCTCCGGTCTTTGACATTCCGGGTGGGCTTCCGGGTGTCTATCGCATCGAATTTTACGGTCATTTTCCGATCTATCGCGCGCCGATGACTGATCTCCCAAACGAGATCTCCGAGCTCGGGCAGGGCTCGCAGGCGGTGAATGGCTTCCTTTTTGCTCCGAGAGCCAAGCAGTTGACGCTGAACTTCGCGGCCGGCAAACCAGCGGGCGCCGCCCGACCACAGAATTTCTTTGTCAAGAATCTCAATGGCTCGCAAATTTTCCAGACCAACCTCCTTTTCGGTTCCTCGCGGGCGGTGGATTCGACCGAGCTCCAGGGTGGACCCGAGGGCGTGCGTGCGGAAGTTCGTTTGCCGAATCTGACCTGGGCTCCTGCGACGCAGACCGTCTTTTTTGCCCACCGCTGGAAGGACTTTGCGCCGGTGCTGAAGCAATTGGGCGCCCAGTTAACCACCTTGGCCGCCCCCGCAGCGACTGCTCCCGCAGCGAAACCGGCCGCCCCCGAAGAGTGATAATCCCAATCGACGGTTCGGAAAACGCAGAGACGCCCGGAGATCGGAGCGGCATAGTCAGCGCGCTTTCCATGTTATGAGTATTCAACGCGAGTTCCAGATTCACTCATGGCAACGCGACCCGCGCAACCCTGTGCTCCCGCCAGGTCCAGCGGATTTTGACATGAAGGCCTGCATGAACCCGTTCGTGATACGCGAGGGCGAGGAGTATTTTCTATTTTATGCCGGCGGCACACGCGAGGGCGGCAGGCAGATTTGCCTCGCGATTTGTCCCGTGAACGACGTCGGCCGTTGGACGCGGCTGGGGCCGTTGTTTCCCGTCGGAGAGCCTGACAGTTTCGATGCTTCGTGGTGTGTGCTTCCCTGCGTGCACCGATTCGGCGACCAGTGGCATTTGTATTACACCGGGCGTAATCCGAAATTGGGCGAGGGCCTCCAGTGCTTCACCGGGATCGGCCTGGCGACGAGTCCGGACTTGAGGAACTGGAGGAAGTATTCCAGCGAACCGGTTCTGAGGGGAGATGGATTTCCCCAATGGCCGGACAACAAAGGAATCGCGGGCGGCGGCAGCCTTATTGAAATCCCTCAACCCGACGGACGGATTCTCTATCGCATGTATTACACACTCGCCGTGGGAACGAAGAGCCCGGATATGCAGACCGATCAGGAAAAGCACTCGGTCGTCGCGCACTCCTATGACGGCATCGAATGGTTCGACAAACTCCATCTGATCGGCCCCCGCTTGGATGTGGGCTATGAGGATACCGCGACAATCGGCCTCAGGGTTTGGCCTGTGAAATCCGGATGGCGCGCGATCTACGCTGCCATCGGCACGCAGTTCGGATACTACGCGCTTTGCGAGGCCTCCAGCGAAGACGGTTTGGTCTGGCATCGCGGTGCACCCGGAGAAAATCTCTCGCTCGCTCCGCAGGGAGAGGGCTGGGAAAGCAAAATGGTTGAATACCCGTTCGTCCTCGAAGAGGAAGGTCGCCTGCGCTTGTTCTATTGCGGCAATGGCTATGGTGCGACCGGCATTGGGACCGCTGTTGCGGAAAAACTGAATGATTAGAAAAACATTACTTATGATGAACTTGATGGTTGGTGCCTCCTTCGCGGGCGACGTGTCGCCGCAATTGACCGGCGTATTCCAGCACCTGCAAAATGGCGACAAGCAAACGGTCGTGCTCTACGGCACAAGCCTGACAATCGGCGGGGAATGGGCGAAGGCGATGAAGGCCTGGTTCGACGAAGCCTATCCAAACCAGGTGACATTTGTGAACAGCGCCAAGGGCGGTGCCAATTCGGATTTCGGCGTCAAGAAACTGGACGAGCGGGTGCTGGCTTACCGGCCCGATTTTGTCTTGATGGAGTTTTCTTACAACGATGCCGTCGACAACCTCCTGACCCCCGAGCATGCGTGGAAAAATCTGGACCAGATGGTGACCCGCATCCGCGAGCAAAATCCCTCGGTCGCCATCGTGCTCCAAACCATGAATGTCGGCTGGGATCCGCTTCCGGACCACCTGCCGTTTTCTCGCCGCCCGAAGCTCGAAGTCTTCAATGAAAACTATCGTCGTTACGCCCGCGAGCAGGCCTTCCCATTTATCGATAATTATCCCAACTGGCTCCGCCTGAAACAGGAGGAGCCTGAAAAGTATCATGCCTTTATTCCGGATGGAACGCATCCAACTGCCGAAGGCAGCCTCGCGGTTACCTGGCCCGCGGTGAAGGCCCTGCTGGAGGCCGCTCGCACCTCTGTCCACTCTGAATCTCAACCAAAATCTTAAATATGACTACAACTCCAAAAAAACTTCGCTTCGCCGTGGTCGGTGCCGGGCGGGGAAAAACGTTCATCAACGCCGCTCAAAACTCTGACTCCGGAATCGAGCTGGTTGCCATCTGCGACCAGAATGAGGCCGCTCTGGAAAAGTGGAAGGGGCACGACGGCGTGCGCCTTTACAACGATTTCGCGCAGGTACTGAACGATCCCGATGTGGATGCGGTCTGCATCGCCACGCCCGTGCCTATCCATGCGCGGCAGTCCATCGCCGCGTTGGAAGCCGGCAAGCATGTGCTGAGTGAAGTGACGGCCTGCTACACCCTCGAGGAGGGCTGGGATCTGATCGCCGCAGTGGAGCGGACCGGTCTGACTTACATGATGGCAGAGAACTACTGCTTCATCGCCGCAGTCATGCAGGTGCAGAATATGGTGGATCAGGGCGTGTTTGGTGAGCTCACCTATGCATCCGGCAGCTACATTCACGATTGCAGGAATCTCTTTTTCGGTGGAAATGGCGATCTGACGTGGCGCGGAAACCTCCGGCACGATTTGGTCGCCTGCACGTATCCCACCCATTCGCTGGGACCGGTGGCGCGCTGGTTGGGAATCAATCGCACAGACTTTTTGGCCACGACGGCAACTTGGCAAAGCAAGAGCCGCGCGGCGGCAGATTACGCGAAGCGGAACCTGCCGGACCGCGCGGAGTATGCCGTCGACGCATTTTGGCCGCATCCGGATACCAGCACGACGTCGATCCGCACCCAAAACGGGGCATTGATTGACATCCGGGTGGATTTTGCGTCGGCCCGTCCGCACCATATGACGCGTTACGAACTGCAAGGCACGAAAGCCGCGTTTGCGCTGCCCGATGGCGTGGGTGCACCGCACATCGATCCCTTGATCTGGATTCAGGATCGCAGCCCAACGAATAAGCGGGGTATCGCCGAGCAATGGGAGCCTCTCTCGAACTATCAGGAGGAATTCGAGCACCCACTCTGGAAGGAACACCGCGAGCGCGCTGAAAAAGCCGGACACGGTGGCGGCGATTATTTCATTCTGCGCGAGTTCGCTGCCTCGATCGCGGAAAACCGGTTGCCGTTGATCGACGTCTATGACGCGGTCACTTGGTCTTCGATCACGCCGCTCAGTGCGGAATCTATCGCGAATGGCAACGTGCCGGTGGCCGTCCCGAACTTCAAGGCCGCCCGTCCGAAATAGCGATGGCGCAACCCGCCTCCATCCGTTTTGCAGTGGTCGGTGCCGGCCGGGGCAAAAGTTTTATCCAGGCCGCCGCAAACCCCGATGCCGGCGTGGAGCTGGTAGCAGTTTGTGATCGTCGGCCCACCGCGTTAGAACAATGGCGCGAGTCCGGCGTGTCGCTCTTCACGGATTTGGAGGAGGTGTTGAACGACCCGAAGATCGATGCGGTTTGCCTCGCGACGCCAGTGAACCAGCATGCCCGCCAGGCGATTGCAGCTCTTGATGCCGGAAAGCATGTCCTGAGTGAGGTGACCGCAGCGTTCACGCTGGAGGAATGTTGGGATCTCATCGAAGCCGTGAACCGCTCGGGCCGAACCTACATGATGGCCGAGAACTATTGCTTTACCGAGGCCGCAATGCAGGTCCAAAACATGGTCGAGCACGGGGTCTTCGGCGAGCTGACCTATGCTTCTGGAAGCTATCTCCACGACGCGCGAAACCTGCTCTTTGATCCAGAGGGCGAACTGACGTGGCGCGGTGAACTGCGCCGGGATTTCGGGCCGGCCAATGGCTACCCGACCCACTCGCTCGGCCCGGTCGCCCGCTGGCTTGGAATCAATCGCACCGACCGCCTCGTCACCACAGCGAGCTGGCATACAAATTCACGGGGCATCACGAATTATGCCTGCAGGAATTTTCCCGAACTGACCGACTACCAGGCACCCGGATACTGGGCCCATGCCGACAGCGTCACCACGCACATCCGGACGGAGCACGGGGCGTTGATCAATCTCCGCTTTGATATTGCTTCCGCCCGCCCGCATCAGCTCATGCGCTACGAGTTACAGGGCACGAAGGCAGCGTATGTGCTGCCGGATGGAATCAATCCCCAGCCGCTTGTCTGGATCGAAGGCCGCAGCAAGACTGATGCCCGTGGCATTGCAGGAAATTGGGAGCCTCTTTTCAACTACCGCGCGGAATTTGCGCATCCGCTCTGGCGTGACCACCGCGAAGCCGCCACGAAGGCAGGCCACGGTGGCGGCGACTATTTTCTCCTGCGCGAATTTTCCTCGGCCATTCGCGAGCAACGCCCTCCGCTGATCGATGTTTATGACGCGGTCACATGGTCTTCTCTGATTCCCCTTAGTCTTCAATCCATCGCCGCCAACGGCGCTCCCGTCGCCATTCCAAACTTCCGCTCTCCTCTATCATGAAAATTACCGCAATCGAAACTCATGTCTGCCACGCGCGCATGCGCAATTGGATCTTTGTCAAGGTTGTCACCGACCAACCCGGCCTTTGGGGGTGGGGGGAGGCGACGCTCGAGTGGCACACCCGGTCGGTCGTCGGTGCCATTGAGGACATTTCGCAATTGCTCGTCGGGGAAGACCCGCGGCGCATCGAGCACCTCTGGCAGATGATGTATCGGCAGCACTTCTGGCACGGCAACGGCATCGTTCGCGGAACAGCCATCAGCGGCATCGATATCGCGCTCTGGGACATTCTTGGCAAGGTCCATGGCGTGCCCTGCCATGAGCTCTGGGGCGGAAAAGTGCGCGACTATGTGCGGCTTTACTGCCATCTCGGCGGCGGAAAAATGGAGGACTTTTACGAGACCTCAACCCAAAATGCATCCCGTTTTGCCGAACTCGCTCTGGCGGCGGTTGACGACGGGTTCACGGCCTTCAAATGCATGGCTGTTCCTGAAACGGCCTCCCTCGAAGGGCTCAAGCCGGTGCTGGCAGCCGAGGCCTGCGTGAAAGCAATGCGTGAGGCGGTGGGGCCGGACATCGATATCATGGTCGACTGCCACGCACGACCTTCGCCCCGCATGGGCATGAGGTTTGCCAAAGCGCTCGACCCTTACGGTCTCTACTTTCTTGAAGAACCTTGTTGGCCGGAGACGATCGAGGACATTGCCAGGATCCAGGAGGCGGTGACGACGCCGATTGCGACAGGTGAGCGGCTTGTGACCCAGCACGCGTTTCGGGAGGTATTTGAAAAGCGTGCGGCGAGCGTGATCCAGCCGGATATTACGCATTGCGGGGGATTGACCGAGGCGCGGCGGATTGCCGCCATGGCCGAGGCGTATCGCGTTTCGATGGCACCCCATAATCCGCAGGGGCCGGTCAGCACGGCCGCTTCGCTCGAGCTCGGATTTGCAACGCCGAGCTATATCATTTGCGAATCCGTCCACAATGATGTTCCGTGGCGTCAGGATGTGGTCTCCGAATCTTTCGTGGTCGAAGCCAATGGGCGCATCGTCCGGCCGTCGAATAAGCCGGGCCTGGGAATCGAAATCAACGAACGGGAACTGGCCGCCCATCCGTTCGAGCAAGAGGTTCTTCAGCGTTCCTTTTCGGCCGACGGCGCGGTCATAGATTGGTAGTATGCAAATCGCTAACGAACTTCAGCCGGCCTTGGCGGCCATCAGCGGTGGACTGGGAGACATCGGACTGGCAATCGCCGGGGAACTCCAGGCGGCGGGGGCCGAGGTCGCGCTTGCAGATCTCGCGCCGGAAAGCGGGAAGGGGAACCATTACGGCCAGCTCGATGTCACTGACCCCGCAGCCGTCGAAAAATGGTTCGATGCGGTGACTGAGAAATTTGGCCGTGCGCCCAACCTCATCATTCCCAATGCCGCCACGGCAACGTTCAAGCGGCATTTCGAAGTCAGCAGCGACGAGTGGCGGCGCGAGATTGACGTGAATCTCAACGGGGCTTTTCATTTTGCCAACGCGGGGGCCTCGAGGCTGTTGAAAGCCGCCCGACCGGGCAGGATCGTCCTGATCGGCAGCTGGGCGGGACATGCCCCGCATAGAAATCTTCCGGCTTACAGCGTTTCCAAAGCGGGGCTAAGGATGCTCACCCGGACGCTTGCTCTGGAGTTGGCTCCTCACGGGATTCTTGTCAATGAAGTGGCACCAGGTTACGTGCATGCGGGATTGAGCGGACGGGTGTTTTCCGAGAAGCCTGAAATCGCAGACGCGGCTGCCCGGCATGTTCCGGTGCGCCACCTGATTTCCGCAGTCGAGGTGGCCCGCCAGGTCGTGTTTTTGTGCACC
>JBDNGG010000372.1:0-3959 GCA_041689405.1 Terrimicrobiaceae bacterium
CAAGACAGATTACGCCATCCCGAGATTGAGCAACGAGAGACTACGGGCGGACATGGTAAAGTATCTCGAGCTGGTGGACGAGCACTTCCCCGGCATGGATTATGTTGCCCTCGGCCAACCTGACGGTTGGTCGTTATTAGACAGCGACGACACCGCCGCCGGTTGGGATAAGTTTGCCGAGCTGGGCCAGTCGGGCCGCTTCAGTGACTATACCTGGGATTTTAATCTCGATATTCGCAAGCGATACATGGAAAAACATCCGGAGAAAATATTCACGGCCATGGCCTATGGCATCACCAGCCGGGTGCCTACGAACTTGGAAAAGGTTCCCGATAACATGCTGATTATCTTTACCCAAACCAGCGCGTTCTGGATGTTGCCCGACCGTAGGCAAGAACTGGAGAGGCGCAATGAATGGATCAAGAAAATGAACAGCAAAGATCAGCTCTTGGTTTGGGAGTATTACCTTCAGCACGCGCCGAATTACAATTTCCCCCCGGTGCCTGTGATCTTCACCGGGTTGATGAAAGAAAGTTTCTCCGGCCTTTACGACCGTGCGATCGGATTCAATGCGGAAGTGGGTTGGATCGCTGGACCGGCCGCTGAATCGGCTATCAAAGCGGGCGAACCCATAATGGCCCGGCCATGGATTTCTCACATCATGCTCTATCTCCACAGCAAGCTTTGCTGGGACCGGAATCTCGATGTGCAGGCGACGCTCAACGAGTATTACGATCTGTTTTACGGCCCCGCCAAGGCGGAGATGAAGGCGTTCTTTGAATTCGCCGAGGCCGTCTGGACGCGTCCGGAAGCTCGCCAGATCACGGCGGCAGGCGGATTCCTCAAGCCCGCTGACGTGGACCGTTACTTCGATATCCTGGGCCGCGCCAAAGCCAAAGTCGGCGACACAATTTATGGTAAGCGCATCGATGCCATCGCAGCGGAAATGGAGCCGCTGAAGCTGCTTTTTGAAAAATTGAAACGCACCGGCAAAAACCTGCAGATCCCGGCAACAAAGGACCAACCGACGATTGACGGTGATCTCAGCAAGCCGTTCTGGCGTGCGCAGCCCCACACGTTCCACCCGTTGCAAGAGCTCCAGACGGGCGAAAAGCCCCAGCATGTCGAAACCACGGTGTCCTTCCGTTGGCTCAATGACAACTCGGCTCTCATCATTGCAATCGAGTGCATGGAGCCAAAAATGGACAAGCTGGTCGAAAACTGCAAAGAAGCAGACTCGCAGGCGATTTACGGCGACGACATGGTCGAGATCCGGCTGGAAACAGCAGGTGGCATCCGACCCTTCATCGGAGTCAACTCCGCAGGCGTCGTGCTGGATGAATGCGTCACAGAAAGGCTGGAGGATCTCCCGGCATTTTATACGGTCAGCGAAGTCGCCGTAAAAAAACTGCCCGACCGCTGGACCGTCGAACTGCGGATCGACGCGAAGCCGATCTCCGGCGAGCGGCCCACGCCGTTTTATCCGTGGGGTGTCAATATTTGCAGGCAGCGCATGGCGGGGAATACCCCCGAACATTATATGCTATCGCCCAGCGGAACAAAATTTAATGACAGCAAAAGCATGGGGAACATCTTTGTGCGTAAGTGACTTTACGCACGCGAGATGCCAGGCGTGAAAACTGGCTTTTCTTAAATTCGAAACCTACCCTCGCTCTTCAAAAAAACCCGGAAACCATGAATCCTTTTATCCCAACCCATTGCTTGAGAATCATCACAAGCCAGTGCTCTAGAATCACCCCTTCCGCGCTTGCTATTGTGCTTGCCATGGTCGGTCACGCCCATTGCAGCGACCTTGTCGGCGGATGGAATTTTCTGGATCCCGGAGTGACAACGAAAAAAGCAAGTTTTGGCGAACTCGGTGTCCCATTGGCCTTTAGTGGACGGATTGCCGGTTTTGTCGTTGATGCAACCACGACACCAAGTAACCCGTTCCCTGGGACTGAGCGGGCTTATTATCTCACGCCGGAAGACCAGAACGGGGCGGTAAGGATGTTTTTTCGCCCCTTTGTTGATACCAATCCCGAGAACGGGTATTTTGAATTCAGCTTCCGTCTCGTCGAGGGACGATTCGATTTGGCGATCGGCGAGACCAGTCTGCCGTATGACCCGAAATATCCAGCCACCTATGCCAAAGGAGACCGTTTTTTCGCTGTCTCCTTTATTAGTGATAAACCGATGGCCGTCGGCAAGATTCGGAACCTCTTCACACCCGCCGTCCCCCTTCTGATGGCTGAGGAAAATTATACTTTCCGAATTTCATGGCAGCCGGATGGAGACAACCTGATTTTTAGTCCCATGCTCAACGGCGAGCCGCTCACCGGACCGGACGCCAGCCCGGTGACTATCCCAATCGCAAAAAGCGCGTTGGGCACCGGGGTCCTGAGTTTTATTTTGAACTCCGGTTCTGCCGACGCCCCTTGTGCAAAGGTCTTTTTTGGCGGGATTCAAGTTGACCCGTTTGAGGGCCATAATTAGGTTTTTCGGAAGAGGCAGGGAGCTCAGTGCCCGGAGGCGCCGTGGGTTAGTTCTTCACCTCAGGGGTTTCGCCTTTGGGCGCGGCCTCAAGGGCGGCTATCTTTGCCCGTGCCTCATTGACCAGCCCTTCGGGGGCCTTGGGAATGGCTGCCGCCTTGCGGTAACTGACGAGTGCCTCGGCTGTCTGCCCCTGCTTTTCGGCAAGATATCCGAGGGCAAGCTGGGTCACGCAATTCCAATGGGGCTCGTCTTTTTGCAGATTCTCCAGTTGGGAAATGTCCGCCCGCGCCTGATCCCACTGCTTGAGATCCGTCAGCAGGAGAGCTCTATTGTAGAGTGTACGCTGCAAAATTCCGCGGGAGGTCGGGTTGATGGCGATAATCTTTGCATACGCATCCAATGCCTTTTGCGGCGGCTCGTTTGTAGTTCGCGCCCGCTCCGCGATGAAGGACCACGCCATGGCTTTCTGGGTCGGGGAAATCGTGCTCTCCTCCGCCCGAAGGGCATCGCTCTCGGCCTCGGCCGCATGACCCAAAATCGCCTGGGCCTGGGCGCGCGCCATGTATGCCGGATAAATCACCTTCTCCGGCCATGCAGAAAAGTCCTCATCCTTCGTGAGCTTCAAAAGTGCCTCCCACTGGCTGCTGTCCCGAAGAAGGCTGATCCGGCAAAATGTCGCCAGCGGCACGGAGCGGATTTTTTCGACCACCGCCATCGCCTCGTCCGGACGGTCCATCCGCTGCAACGCGAGGGCCGCATGGGTGAGCGCGTCAGCCTGTTGCACATCGTTCTTCGCCCCTTCTCCAAGCCGGAGAAACCCGTCGGCCGCCTCCTGAAACTTCCCCGCATTGAACAGCTCCATAGCGGTAGCGCGTTCGGAAAGATAGTCCGCACGTGCGGGAACGACAAAAATGCAGAAAACGAAAAAGGCGGAGAAAATACGTTTCATAAGAGCTGAAACTTCTCAGCACTTCGTTCGAGCGTCAATAAGGAAATGCGCATTACGCACAGCATATTGATTATCGCACATTGTAAGTGCCTTGGCTGGCGCGCTGCGTCCGGACATGGTATTCCCAATCGTCAGGGAATGGGATGGGGCGTCAGTGGCTCCAGAAAATTCCGTGGATCGAGTGCGACGATCGGCCCCCACGAACCAATCTGGAATTATCTAAAATCCCGGTTCTTTGCTACCCTTAGTGGGTGAGCATGTCCTGGTAAGACCCGGAGGGTCCATTAGGAAATTAGCCGGTGGGACTAACCGTGAGCTTTCTACACAACTTTTTGGGTATAATACTGAAGGACGATTAACGCAAAGGGAGGGGGAAACAACAGCGCGGTTTGAGAACTCGCTGCCCGACTCGCTTGCGGGAGGACAACGAGCGCGCCGGGCATGAGCGGGATTTTGCGCTGTTTGCCGCCGGGGTGACTTCCGACGAGGCGACCCCTTTTTTTTTCTACCATGA
>JBDNGG010000373.1:0-3277 GCA_041689405.1 Terrimicrobiaceae bacterium
ATGCCATCCTTGAGCCTCAGCGCGCCGCCATTGTGGAAAGAATCAGGGTGCACAGGCGGGTCCTGCTCGTCCAAGACACGACCGAGTGTGACTTCACGGCCAAGAAGACGCTTGCCGGTTGCGGACCTCTCTCGAACCTGGTCCGCCGCGGATTTTTTGCCCATAATGAGGTAGTTGTCAGCGACAAGCGGGTGCCGCTCGGAGTGTGGGATACCACGATCTACGCCCGTGAAGACCAGGAACATGGCAAGACCAACGAGCGCAAGCAGGAGCCAATCGCGAAGCTGATATCTACGAGATCTTTGTGGAGTCCCAGCGACGCTGTGAGCGGGGCGAGCCTGCCGCGCGGTGGCTCATTCGCTCTCAACACGACCGTTGCCTGGAAGCCTTCGAGCAGGAGCGTCGGCCGAGGATCAGCCAACGCATCGCGCAAAGTCCGTTGCTGGGCACGGTAACATTTGGGATGCCGGCCAGGGAGCAAAACCCGACGATCAAGAGTGTTCGCACAAAAACGTTGCGCAGTGGACGCGAAGTAACCCTGGAGGCACCTTTCCACAGCAAGGTTCAAGGAGGAAAACTGCCGCCGGTGCAGATCAACGTCATCCAAGCACTTGAGATCGCACCGCCAGCGGACGAGGCAGCGATCCTCTGGACCTTGCTCACAAGCCTGGATGTCACCACGCTCGAGCAGGCCCGCGACGTGCTCGATCTCTACGGCGGGCGCTGGGAGATAGAGGTTTTTCACAAGGTGCTCAAGAGTGGCTGCCGAATCGAGGTAATCCAACTGCGCAAGGGCGAGCGCATGGCGGGTGATCCTGCATCTCAGCACCCAGCTATATATATTTGCCCAGCTTGCCCTCTACCCGTCCTGTTGTTTTTCCCGCCCTTTGCGTTAGTCGTCCTTCGCTATTAAACCCAAAAGTTGTGTCGAAAGCTCAGGGTTGGCACCACCGGCTAATTTCCGCAAGCCCTCCGGGTTGACGGAGTCGCAACCCCACTGGAAATAGCGAAGAACCTTTTTTTGTTTCTTTTTATATCCTTGTTGCAACTGAGTCTCATTCTGCGATAGGTTGAGGTCTAACCTAAAATGAAAGACGCTGATACATTGACATCCTTGGCTGGTTTGAACTGGAAATCTGATGCTTTGCGCATTGTGGATGCATTGTTCCCGGTTACTCCCGGTGGCGCTTGGAATGATCTTCTTGATCTCCGGGTTACGCTACTGGATGGCAAGCATTGGGATCAAGTTCTAGATCTGTTCTTGGTATGCCGCGAGCGATTGGAGTTGGATCATTATCTTCCATTTTTCCGTCTCAGGCGGCTGTTAGCAAATAGCTTACAACTTGAGGCTGGGCGTCTATCCGAGCCCCCACTGAACCCGGACCTGGCCCTGCTGCTTGCGCGCCAACCTCGCTCCCTTGCAGATATCAAACGCTCGATTCGGCGGGATTGGTTCGAACACGATCTCGACCTTGGTGATCCTAAGGCGGTGAAAGTCGAAGTCGTAGAGCGATCATTCGGACAGTAACCTCTTCTTTTTCGCTCTTTTGTAAATCCAGCGATCGCTGGTGCAGCGACAATTGCGATTGCATCGGCGGCGGACTTATGGAATCGATACCGGATGATTCTATCGCGTTTGTTCTTTCTCGGATTTCTTTCACTTTTTTTGTTTCCGGCACTGGCCCAAGCGGGGCAGCTCACCATCGCGGTGGTTCAATATACAGATGCACGGACTGCTGAGACGTTGGTAGCGGCATTTGCGGGAGCAGAACTCACCGAGATCACCAACTCAGACAAAGTTGAATCAAAAGATTCGGCGATTAAAGGCGGACGTGTTCTGTTCGCCACAACCATGCCGGTTTTTTCAGAGAGCTCGCTTGTATCCTCGACGCGACTTGGAGCCCAGCGGGTGGAGCTATCAGTAAGGTTCAGCCCTTCCAACCTAAAAGTCGAAGTCACGCTTCAGGACGGAGTTGATATCGGCATCCGTAAGTTTTCCCGCAATGTTTTTACAGGATCGGGGCCGTTGAATGGATCAGAGCCTACGATAATTAGCATCCGTGAGAGCACCGGCAAGACACAGAGCGCCGTCAAAGGTAAAGCAACATTAAAGACCTACAACTTTTCTACTCTGGTCGTGGCACAGTGGAAAAAATAGGTGTTTTAATAGATTTTTCGTTTCTCGGGAGCCACGCTCACAACATGTGAATAACCCGTGAATGAGCGGGCGCCAATGTGCCGTACGAAGGCAACTCGCATTGTTACTCGCTTCTGCGCCAGTTACCTGGTTAGACTATTCACATACTCAAATCCCTGTGGAACACGCTTAAATAGGGTGAGGAACACAATTGGAACACGTTATTCACATCCTTATTATTAATAAGTTCTACCTGCCAAAAAATAGATAATTAATACCATTGTGAACAACTTCATTTATTTCAGCGATTGATCGGGATCATCCCCGTCTGGAATTTTGCGTGAGGGTATGGTGTTATCATGAAGCGATACGACGGTGTAGGTATTGTTGGTTGGGGTGCCGGCTATGCAGCCTCAAGAACGGCGGTAGGTGGGGGCCTGAAAATGGTTGTCATTGAAGGGGGAGCCGAGGTCGGTGCGCTCTGTATCTTAAAAAGTTGCATGCCGAGTGAGACCTTGATCGAATCGGCCAATTGATTTGGGACTTTTGAGCGGGCCAAAGAGTGCGGATCGTGAACGACCGGGCTTGAGGTGAACTCGGATGAGGTTCTCGCCCGGGAGGCACGATTGATCGGAGAATTCGCCGACTATCGGCGCGAGGAATTAGAGGATGGGAAATTCGACTCTATCCGGGGACCAGCTTTCTTTTTAAACTGGAACGAGGAGGTGCACATCGAATTATTAGGAGGCGGGAGCGAGACGGTTGAGGCAGATTGTTTTCTCATCGCGACCGAACCTGAGCTGCGGGTCCCAGGCGGTCCTGGATTGTCGGATATGGATTTCGTTACGAGGAATGAGGCGTTGGAGTTAGCGCCTTAGCCCGAGTCAACGACCATTCACGGGGCGGGGCCAGTTGCTTTGGAGCTGGCGCATTACTCCTCCGCGCTGGGAGTGGAGGTGCACGTGGTTCAGAGAAGCGTGCAAGTTTTGCGAGGGATTAATCCTGATGTCGCCAAGGTAGTTGAGTTAGCTTCGAGTGAACGAGGAATGGGGATTTACACCAGAACACGGATCCCTTTGATGCGGATCGGAAATGAGGGAAAGAAGGAGACCTTTTTCGATTACGAAGGAGGGGAAATAC
>JBDNGG010000374.1:0-2443 GCA_041689405.1 Terrimicrobiaceae bacterium
CCCGGATAATATGGTTGTCGGGTTCACGCAAACCAGTGCGTTTTGGATGCTGCCCGACCGCAAGGAAGAACTAGATCGGCGCAATGAATGGATCGCGCACATGAGCAGTCCCGATCAGCTTTTTATCTGGGAATACTACCTGCAACATGCCCCACCCTACAAATTCCCCCCGGTGCCCGTGATCTTTCCCGAGTTGATGAAGGAAAGTTTCGCCGGACTCTACGATCACAGCTTGGGATTTCATGCGGAGATCGGCTGGACCGCGGGCGACGCTGTGAAGCCCGAAGGTTATCCGAACATGGCTCGTCCGTGGATCAGTCATATCATGCTTTATCTTCACAATAAACTCTGTTGGGATCGGAATCTCGATATCAGAGCGACTCTCGACGAATATTATGATCTCTTCTACGGACCGGCTAAGAAAGAAATGAAAGAGTTCTTCGAGTTTGCGGAGTCGGTGTGGATGCGGCCTGAGCCGCGTCAGATCACCGAGGCTGGCGGATTCCTCAAACAGGTGGATGTGGATCGTTACTTCGATATCTTGCAGCGGGCGAAGGAAAAAGCGGGTGACACGGTCTATGGAAAACGGATTGATGGCATCCGGAAGGAAATGGACAGTCTCAGCCTGCTTTTTGAAAAATTAAAGCGTAAGGGATCGAATCTGCAAATCAAGGTGTCCAAAGACAAGCCGCTGATTGATGGCGATCTGGATAAGCCCTTTTGGCGGGAACAGGATCCGAACAGATACGGTTTCCACGTTCTTAGTGACATGATGACAAGCGAAAAACCAGAGCATGTGGAAACCCGAGTTTCCTTCCGTTGGTTGGACGATAACAGCGCTCTCATCGTAGGCATCGAGTGCATGGAACCAAAAATGGACCGTCTGCGGGAAACGTGTACTACCCCGGATTCAACATCCATCTTCGCCGACGACATGGTCGAAATCAGGCTGGAGACAGCCTCAGGAATCCGCCCCCTGATCGGAGTGAACTCAGCCGGGGTTGTCTTCGATGAGTGCGCCACCGAACGGCTGGAGGATCTGCCCGGTTTTTATAAGGTCAGCAAAGTCGCGGTGAAAAAATATCCGGATCGATGGACGGTTGAGGTCCAGATCGATGCCAAGCCCATCTCGGGAGAACGACCCACGAAGTTCTATCCCTGGGGTGTGAACATCAATCGACAGCGCATGGCCGGGAACGAAACGGAACACTACATGCTCTCGCCCAGCGGGACAAATTTTTTGGAGCCGACCTCTATGGGAAATATCTTTGTTGGGTGGTGAGCATTTGCGGAAAAAAGTCACGGCTAATACACGAGGATGCATAAACAAATTCGCTAAAGCGCATTAGGTGCTAATGGCTGAAATCGTCCGACAATTTTTAAGTGCATTGAGATAACACCATGAAGGCCAGGAAGAGCATGAAGAAAATGCAATATAATTCTTCTCACCGCTTCATGCTCTTCATGGTGAAAATTTCATCCCCTCCTGAATTGGCCGAGAAAAGGTAGATTCATCCACCATATGCTTGACCTAAAAGTTCTTAATTTATCGCCCGATGCCGACGGCAAACGCTTCCTCTTCCGTCAGAAGCGTCTCATTACCATCTGTCTCGCTCTCACGGGTATTTCGACTGCGCTTGCTGATGTCCGCCTTTCTCCGCTTTTCAGCGACGGTGCGGTTTTGCAGCGGGGGATAGAGGTTCCGATTTGGGGAATGGCCGATCCCGGCGAATCCGTGGCTGTCCGTATGAATGGCAAAGAGGCCGCGGGCACAGCCGATAGTTCCGGACGCTGGAGCGTCAAGCTTCCCGCGCAGGGTGCCGGCGGGCCGTTCGATCTCACCGTGCAGGGAAAGAACACGGTCGTTCTACGTGACATTGTCGTGGGCGAGGTTTGGGTCGCTTCAGGTCAATCCAACATGCAGTTCCCCCTGATGACGTTTGAGCCCGCTCATCCCGTTCACGGACCGCAGGCCAGGGAGGTGATCGCTGCTGCCAACGACCCGATGTTAAGGATGTTTACCGTTGGGAGCCATATCTCACCGGACAAGCCGGCTGACGCCATTGATTTGCCAGCCGGCAGTTGGCAGGCAACTACGCCCGAAAATGCAGCCAAATTTTCTGCCGTCGCCTATTACTTTGCCTCCGAGCTCAGGAAAACCCTGAATGTTCCTGTGGGCATTATCCACAGCTCTGTCGGGGGCACACCAGCGGAAGCATGGACGAGCCTGCCCGCGATAGCTTCCAATCCTGAATGCAGACCGACCTTGGAAAAATGGGACAAGCTGATCGAAACATTTCCTGCCGCGATGAAAATCTACGAGGAAAAGACGCTACCGGAGTGGAAAGCCGCCGTCGAAAAAGCGAATGCCGAGGGCCGACCAGCGCCAAAAAAAATTCGTCAGCCGCAAGGCCCCGGCCATTTCGCCCGTCCATCAACGCTA
>JBDNGG010000375.1:0-11676 GCA_041689405.1 Terrimicrobiaceae bacterium
GAAACACCACCCACGACCTCCGGCACACCACCAAGGGTGCGCACAATGCCACCCATGAAAGCATGCAAATCGCCACGCCACGCAGATGCAATGACCGGCGCATGATCCTTGGTTCCAAAAACCAGATGGTAATGCATGCAGAGATGGGTCGATGGCATGGTTGGGATTTTCCTCCGCTCCTGCCGGGGCGGATCACTGACCGTATCGAATTCCGGTGGTTTGCACCACCGGCTAATTTCCTAATGGACCCTCCGGGTCTTAACTGAACATGCTCACCCACCGAAAACAGCGAAGAACCCGATTTTGGTCTGAACGCGTTGCGCCGGAGAGAACGGGCTGGAACGCTGCCAGGCCAAATCATGATCGCATTGCCACAAATAATTCAAGGCGGGATGGGAGTCTCCGTGTCGGGATGGAAGTCGTGGCGGCTCGCCAGCTTCAACTCGGAGACATTGGCGGCCACTTTGCCCGCGCATTGGCAGTCTTCCCGTTCCCTGGGATCGCGCAGAAATTTTGGAACCACTATTTCATCCGCAGTGGTAAACCTCAGGAGATGCCGTTTCGGCCGGTGCTGATGCCATCACGTGCTCTGCGATATTTGGAGCGATGCTGGCGGGGGTTGATGTCGTGCTCATGGGCGCCGGGATCCCGCGCACGATTTCCGGTGCGCTGGATGATTTGGCAGCCGGACGTCCAGACGAGCTCCGTCTCGATGTCGATGGCGCAACATCCGAAGATCATTTTGCCACGGCGTTTGATCCTGCGGCATTCTGCCGAGGTGAGGTGCCAGAACCAAAACGGCCGTGCTCGAAATATTGCGAGCGCCGGGATCAGAGACGATGTTCGCTGGCTGACGGAGAGGTAAAATTTTTGCGATTTGCCATGTTGCGCCTCGACAGTTCGGGGGGGTTGTTAGTAACCAAATGGCGTCGCGCGCGTTTTATGGATATCTTGAACCTTTTGTTGTCACCCGAAATTTTTCTCGTCTGGACCTCATTGGTCAAGACGTTGGTCCTCCTTGGTATCATTCTTGGACTCGTCTCCTACACGGTTTACGCGGAACGCAAAGTCAGCGCATTCATTCAAAACCGCGTCGGCCCGAATCGGGTAGGTATCCCGCTGACCAACGTGCGCCTGCTTGGCCTCGGACAGCCGATCGCGGATGCATTGAAACTTCTGCTGAAAGAAAATTTCATCCCGAATAGCGTCAACAAGTTCTACTACTACATCGCGCCCAAGCTCGCGATGATCCCGCCGATCCTCGTGCTGGCGGTATTGCCCTTTGGCAGCGAATTGTTTGGCGTGCCGATGGTTATTGCGGACATCAATATCGGGGTGCTGTATGTCTTCGCCGTCTCGTCGCTCGGGGTGTATGGCATCGTGCTAGCCGGGTGGGCGTCCAACTCAAAATATCCATTTCTCGGCGGAATCCGGTCCAGTTCGCAGATGATCTCCTATGAGTTGGCACTCGGGCTTTCAGTGGTTCCGGTATTTTTGATCATCGGAACATTGAGCCTGCCAGAAATCGTTGACTGGCAGGTGAAAAACGGATGGCTCGTATTCCCTTTCTGGCCCCAGGGATTCAGCATCGAAGCTGCGATGCACGATCCGAAAATCATCATCGACTCCATCGTAGCCGGATTTTCCGTCCAGCGAATCCTTCTATGGATTCCCATGCTGATTTCGTTTGTTATCTTCCTTGTTGCTATGTTTGCGGAAACGAACCGCGCTCCATTTGACTTGCCAGAAGCTGAGCAGGAGCTGGTCGGCGGGTATCACACCGAGTATTCCGGCATGGGATTTGCGCTTTTTTTCCTGGGTGAATATGCGGCAATGATCGCCGGATCGGGAGTTATCGTTACATTGTTCCTCGGCGGTTGGAGTCTGCCGCTCGTCCCTGATGGCTCGGCCACTTCGTTTCTTGGATTGCCGTTCATTCCGGCATGGATGGCTGGCGCGCTCTGGGGATTGGTGAATATTGGCGTGTTTTTTGCGAAAGTTTCTGCCCTGTTGTTTTTCTTTATCTGGGTGCGGTGGACAGTCCCCCGGTTTCGTTATGACCAACTCATGAAATTGGGATGGTATTTTTTCTTCGAACTCGCGCTCGTGAATATTTTTATTACCGCAATCGTTCTGGCATTCGTTAAATTTTAGGTTATGGCACTCGTTCTTCAACGTCCCAAATTATCCCTCGCCGAGAGGCTTTACCTCCCGGCCTTGCTGGGCGGTCTGTTTCTGACCATCAAACATTTCGTCAAAACAATGACCGGCGCGACGAAAGTCACGATGCAATACCCCGAGCAAAAGTGGGATGACCAACTCCCGGATTGGTATCGCGGGGCACCTACGCTGGTTAAGGACGAATGGGGTCGCGAACGCTGTGTCTCCTGCCAGCTATGCGAGTTCATCTGCCCGCCGCGTGCAATCACGATTAAATCCGAGGAAATCCCTGTCGAAGATCGTTGGTCGAAAGTCGAGAAGCGGCCAAAAGTATTTGAGATCGATATGATCCGCTGCATCTATTGCGGGCTGTGCGAAGAAGTCTGTCCAGAACAAGCGATCTTCCTCCGGAAGGATTATTCTATCACTGGACTTAGCCGGGCCGAGATGGTCCATGATAAAGAAAAACTCTACGAGTTGGGTGGAGTGATGAATGGCGTCGTGAATAAGTGGAACGAAAAAAAGTAGTCGAGGCAGCTTCGTGGTGGTAGAACCTCCCGCGAACCGCAGAAACGCTTCTATTACTTCAATTCCTTAACCACCGTGTCGCTGATTTTATTCTGGATCTTTGCTGCCATCATGCTTGCTGCCGGGCTTGGCGTTGTGTTTTCCCGGAGCCCCGTGAATTCTGCGATGTGCCTTGTGCTGGCATTTGTCGCGTTGGCCGCGCTCTTCATCACGCTGGACGCATTTTTCATCGCCGTGATCCAAGTCCTTGTCTATGCGGGTGCGGTGATGGTGTTGTTTTTATTCATCATCATGCTTCTGGACTTGAAATCGGAACGCACCCGGAAGCTCAACATCCCCGCTTGCGTGGGTGGAGCATTGGTGATTGGCGGGTTTGTCGGGCTGCTCGTCAAAGTCATCGCCTCGAATCCCGCTTTCCAGGCGACCAAGCCTGCGCTCTCTGGTCCGGTGGATGATGTGCACGCCGTCGGGATGACTCTATTTCTAGACTTTAATATGCCCTTTCAAATCATTGGGGTGCTCCTGCTGGTCGCCACGGTGGGTGTCGTCCTGCTCAGTAAGCGCCAACTCGATTGACCTCCATGGCTCCCACACTTGCCCATTATCTCGTCGTCAGTGGATTGCTTTTTACGCTCGGCATGACAGCCGTGCTGCTCCGCCGGAATATCCTCATCATTTTCATGGGGCTGGAGCTGATGCTCAACGCGGCCAATCTTTCTCTCGTCTCGTTTTCGAGATTTAATCTGTCGCCTGCGGGGCTCCCCGCCTACGACGCGCAGATCCTCGTTTTCTTTATCATCACTGTTGCCGCGGCGGAGGTCGCCGTGGGGCTTGCTATTATTGTCGCGCTTTACCGCTCGCTCCAGACAACGCACGTCGAAGACTTGGACACGCTGAAGTTTTAATCCATGACACCGCAATCCGCAGCATGGTTCATTTTGTTCACCCCGCTCGTCATGGCGGTGGTGATTTTGTTTATCGGAAAACTTGGCAAGCCCGTCAGCTCTGGACTTGCCATTGCAGGAGCTGCTTTTACCTGCGTGCTGAGTTGGTGGTTGTTTGCGGGCGCGGACTTTGTTGATCCCGTTCGTATCGAGTGGATCGATTTTGGAAAACTCGTTGGGGCCGAGTCGCCGGCGCAGTTTTATGTTCCGATCGGGCTGACGATCGATGCGCTGAGCAAGGTGATGTTGCTTGTGGTCACCACGATTGCGACCCTGGTTTTCATTTATTCCGTAGGCTATATGGCGACCGAAGAGGGATATACCCGATTCTTCGCCGCGCTGTCGCTCTTCCTCTTTTCCATGCTCGGGATTGTCCTCGCGGACAATTTCGTGATGATGTTCATTTTTTGGGAGTTGGTCGGCGTGAGTTCGTTCATTCTGATTGGGCATTATTTCGGCAAGGATTCGGCAGCCGAGGCGTGCAAGCAGGCATTTACTGTGAACCGCATCGGCGACTTTGGGTTCATGCTGGGAATTCTTGTCTTCTGGTTTGTCACTGGCAGCGTGATATTCTCCGAAGTCGGATCCTCGCTTGGTGGATTTGACGAGGCTCCAATCTGGCTGAACGTCGCAGTGATTCTTGTGTTTTGTGGCACGGTCGGAAAGTCCGCCCAACTTCCCCTGCATGTGTGGCTGCCCAATTCCATGGAGGGTCCGACTCCGGTTTCCTCGTTGCTTCACGCTGCTACCATGGTCGCTGCGGGCATTTACATGCTGGCGAGGATTTTCCCCATCGTTCTCGCGGCGCCGATTGCGTTGGAAGTTATCGGATGGATTGGTGCTCTGACCTGCTTTGTGGCTGGGCTGATGGCAATTCAGCAAAACGACATCAAGCGCATCCTTGCTTACTCCACGATTTCGCAGTTGGGATACATGGTGCTCGGTGTCGCGGTTGGCCCGGTGTGGGGAATTCCGATGTTTCACCTCTTCACCCACGCGTTCTTTAAGTGCCTCTTGTTTCTCTGTGCAGGCTCAGTGATCGTGGGGATGCACCACAAGCAGGACATTTGGGAAATGGGCGGACTTGCAAAAAAGATGCCGATCACTTTCCTCGCGATGGTCATTGGAACCTTGGCTCTTATTGGTTGCCCGTTTTTTGCCGGCTCATTCAGTAAAGATCTGATCATCGAATACGCACTGGGCAAAAGTATGCTCTGGTATTGGATTTCCGCCGGTGCGGTCGTTCTGACCGCCGCCTACATGACACGGCTCATCGTTGTGGTATTCTTCGGGGCTCCGCGCACGGATCACGCCCGTAAGGCGCAAGAGTCTTCGTTGATAATGACTGTGCCGCTTATGCTGCTTTCGCTTGCAGCTTTCGGTGCAGGTTATCCGATCATTCAAAAACAATTCATCCCCATCACCCATCCCGAGAATCTTGCTTGGTGGGCACACCCGGTGATTCTCGGGTTTCTGGTTCTCGGCGTCGTATCTGCCATTCTTATCTACCGCCGAGCGGGTGCGAAAGACCCTGTGTCTATTCCGGCATTCGCCAATCGCCTGTATATTGACGACTTCTACACGTGGCTGGTCCGATGGGCGCAGGACGGCACTGCTTCTTTACTCGGCTGGGTGGATCGTTGGATTATCGAGGGTGTCGGGGTTCAGTTCACGGCCAAGCTAACTTGGTCGGTCGGCTTTGCGCTGCGCTTTCTCCAGTTTGGTAACATCCAAGCGTACGTGTTCTTCTTCGGCGCGGGCGTGGTCGCGCTCATCTACTTTCTGTTCGCTACGACATGAGTGATATCAGCCCGCTTTTTCTTCTGACTCTGCTGCCCCTCTTGGCAGCGGGATTTATCATGCTCGGTGCGAATGCCCGGCTCACCGCGCGTGTTTCGTCTGTCATCTTGTTCGTGCTCACGTGCGTCCTGATTTTTAAATACGACCGTGTGGCAGGTGATTTCCAATTCGTGGGCGGATGGACTGTCTCGGAAGCGATGGGATTGTCGCTGTTGTTTGGCGCGGACGGCCTGTCGCTGGCAATGCTGTTTTTGGCCTCGATCGTCACCGTGGCTGCCGTCTGGGTCATTCCTCCCATCAAAGACCGTCAAAATCTGTTTTACGCCTGCATATTACTGATTTCGACTGGTGTGGTCGGAGCATTTGCGTCTCTCGACGTGTTGTTCTTTTATGCCTTCCATGAGGTAGCGCTCATTCCAACGTTCCTCCTGATCGGTATCTGGGGCAGCGGAGACCGCCAAGCCGCCGCCTGGAAAGCGACCATTTATCTCGGGCTCGGCAGCTTCGTACTTCTCCTCGGTATCATCGGTCTTTACAGCGCGATGCCTGTGGGTATCCGGTCCTTTGATCTGCGCGTGATCCAAGAGGCTGCCGCCGCGGGAGTCCTCAAACCGGACGACTGGGTGTATCTGCTCCTGCTTTTCGGATTTGGAACCTTGGTGTCCTTGTTTCCGTTTCACTCGTGGGCTCCGCAAGCCTATGCGAGTGCTCCGACACCAGCAGCAATGCTTCACGCCGGGGTGCTCAAGAAGTTTGGCGCCTATGGTCTCCTGCGTCTCGTACTGCCAGTGTTCCCAGAGGCGATGGCCACATATGCGAACCTATTGCTGGTATTGCTCGTTGGTAATTTGCTGGTCATCGGGCTCGTGACAATTTCTCAAAAGCGCCTCGATTGGACGTTGGGCTATTCCAGCGTGATGCATATGGGGTATATTTTCCTCGGGTTTGCAGCGCTCAACGAATTGAGCCTCAGCGGTGCAGGGCTGCTCATGGTGGCTCATGGATTGTCCATAGCAGCGCTTTTCGCGCTGAGCGGTGCGATCCGCGAAAAGACAGGCACCCTGGACTACTCCGAACTCGGCGGCCTCGCCCGCGTCGCTCCCAAGCTGGGGCTGCTCTTTGGCTTTGCAGTCATGGCATCGATCGGGTTGCCCGGATTTGCCAATTTTCCGGGTGAATTGCTCGTATTTTTCGGTGCGTTTTCCAGTCCCATTGCCACCCCCGCGATCTTGGGCTTAAGCAATTTCCAATGGGCAACGGTCGTCGCCGTGTGGGGTGTTGTGATTTCTGCTGTTTATATGTTACGGGCGTATCGCAAAGTTTTCTTTGGTACGATGCCGGATCGCTGGGCTTCATTGACTGATGTCGATACGCTGACCCGCTACGCAGTGGTGCTCCTTATCATCGCCATGCTGGTGATCGGATTCTATCCCCAGCCCATTTTGGAACTCATTACCCCATCCCTGCTGCCGTGAGTAATTTTGTCGGACTAAATCCTGTCTTCCTGGAGGCCTACGTGGTCGTGCTGGGAATTGTCCTGCTCATGGTCGAGGCTTTTGTGCCCAGGCTGAAAAAATCTGCCATTGCGTATGCGGGGATGATTGGGCTCGGCCTCGCGCTCATCGCCACATTTTTCTGCACCCCCTCTGCAATCCCCGCAGATGCAGCGTACGCAGCATATTATACCGGTGATGCACTGGCGATATTCTTCAAACAGTTCGCGCTCCTGACGACCATCCTCGTCCTGGTGATGGCCGTCGAGTATACTCCAGTGCTGGAGACCGGCATGGCCTCCAACAAGCCGGGTGCCGGAGTAGGCGAATTCTACACACTGCCCATTCTTACCTGTGCGGGTTTGATGTGGATGGCATCAGCCACCGATTTCATCACGATATTCGTAGCCCTGGAGCTCGTAACGATATCATTCTACATCCTCGTGGCGTTTATGCGCCGCAGCAAAGCATGCCTCGAAGCGGGCACTAAATACCTGATTCTCGGTGCCCTTTCCACAGGGTTCCTCGTTTATGGAATCACTTGGATCTTCGGCGCAACCGGGCACACCAACCTCGCGCGGATTGCTGAGGCGCTGCCCCAAATGGCGGCTACGAGTCAGACATCGCTTTTGTTCGGCATCGCTCTTGTGCTTGTGGGGCTGGGGTTCAAGGTCGCGGCTTTTCCGTTCCAATTCTGGGTTCCTGATGTTTATCAAGGGGCGCCTACGCCGGTGACGGCATTTCTTTCCGTTGGCTCCAAAGCTGCAGGATTTATTGTATTGCTGCGCGTGCTAGAGCCATTTTTTGTGATTCCGGTGCTCCAGGAAAAAATTGTCGCGGCCGTAGCGCTGCTTGCAGGGATGACCCTGATTTTCGGAAATCTTGCAGCGCTGCCTCAAACCAACCTGAAGCGGCTGCTCGCGTATTCGAGCATCGGTCACGCAGGATACCTCCTGATGGGTGTTGCCAGTGTGGGTGTCGTGATGGCCGGACCTGCCATTGTTTATTATCTTTCGGCGTATCTGGTGACCACTTGCCTGTCGTTCCTGGTTCTCATCATTGCTGCCAAGTCGATTGGCAAAGACGACATTGTGAGCTTTAACGGTCTTGCCCGCCGGTCTCCATATCTGGCTGGAGCAATGCTTATATCGATGCTTTCGCTGGCAGGCGTGCCGTTCACCGCGGGCTTCCTCGGCAAGTTCCTTATCTTCGAAGCCGCATTGGCAGATGGCCAATATGCGCTCATCGTGATTGGAGCGATCACCGTCGCCTGCGGATTTTACTTTTACCTCAAAGTGGCCCGCGCGATGTATTGGCAGCCCGCCCCTGAGAATGCAGCGCCCGTGCCGGTGAGCTTGCTTTCAAAGTTCGTCCTCGCCGTGCTGACAGCGCTTGTCTTCGTCCTTGGGATCTTCCCGCAGTGGATTCTCGAACGCTTGGCGGAGTAGCCGGATCTTTTTACTTGGTTGCGTGGAATGCCCTGAGCGCTTCGGCAATTCCTGCCCCGTAATTCAAATCAGAGACATGCCCATCGACTGCCCGCACGGCATCCTTGACGGATTCGATGGCGTTGGCTGGACAGGCGACGTAGCTGGCAAAGGTGCCGCAAAGCATCGAGAGGTCGTTGAAGTGATCTCCGGCGGCCATTGTTTCGGATGGTGCGATCCCGGTGAGTCGACCGAGTTCGCCCAGAGCTGCCCCTTTGTGATAGGCCCTGTGGCAGAACCGCAGGTAAATGGTATTTCGCTGCCAGGAAAAGTCTGGAAACTGGCGCCGGGCCGGCTCAAGCGCATCCACGACGGATTGCATGACGATTTCATCCGCCGTAATCACGCCTACCGGATGTCCTGATTCTTCGATTACAGTCACATCCGCTGATTCAGGAAGGGTCGCAAGAATGACATCGAAAATCCCGGAGTCCGTTGAAAAAAGATCCGCGTGCACCGCACGACAGGTTGAATTCCAAGCGCCAAAGTCAGACCACGCGGAACCCGCATCGCGGCAGAATACCTCACGCTCGTTCGTGAGCAGGAATTGCGGCGACACCGGGGCGTCAAATTGCTGGAGCCCTTCCACCGCATGCTCGAGCGACCGGCCCGTATTGATCGCCCAGAGTCCTCCGCGGGCAACGAAACCACTCAACGCCTCTGCCAGTTCCGGAACACAACGGCCATCTCCGGGATGCCCGATCAGCGTGCCATCAAAATCCGTGCTGAGAAGGCGAATGTGATCCATGTCTGGCAGAATGTGCGCGCTGACCCCGCCATCCTGCAAGGCCGAATCGCACGAAACAAACATTCTTATGCCGGACGTATGGTTGCGCTTGAATCCTTACCCGTGGGCGATAACCTTCCTTTCTGGATGAGCAAAATATTTGTAACAGGTGGTGCTGGCTACATCGGCAGTATTTGCGTGGAGCAGTTGTTGGATGCCGGCTACGAGGTCGCCGTTTTTGACAACCTCACGGAAGGCCACCAGCGGGCGGTGGATCCCCGCGCCCGGTTTTTCGAAGGAGATCTTGGCGACCATGCGGTGATCAAACTCGCGCTCATAGAATCCGCTCCGGATGCTGTGATGCATTTCGCTGCCAACGCGCTGGTCGGCGAATCGATGACGAATCCAGCAAAATACTTTCGCAATAATGTCTGCAATGGCCTGAATCTCCTCAATGCCATGGTCGAGACCGGAGTCAAGCGGTTCGTTTTTTCTTCGACCTGCGCGACGTTTGGGATTCCAGATCGTGTACCCATCGATGAATCGCTCACGCAGTGCCCGATTAATCCCTACGGTGAGTCGAAGCTGATATTCGAAAAAATCCTTCGCTGGTACGGCGAAATCCATGACCTACGGTTTGTGGCGCTGCGATACTTCAACGCTGCGGGTGCCACCGGGCGATTTGGTGAGGACCACCGTATCGAGACGCACCTCATCCCGAACATCCTTAAAGTCGCGCTCGGACAAAAAGATGCCATCGAAATTTTTGGCACTGATTACCCGACTCCCGATGGCACCTGCATTCGCGATTACATTCACATCCTCGATCTTGCCCAGGCGCACATCCTCGCGCTGGAAGCCAAGGAAAGCGGATTCTACAACCTAGGCACGGGTGGTGGCACTTCCGTGCGCGAAGTGATCGCAACCTGCCGGGCCGTCTCTGGAAAGCATATCCCGGTGATTGAAAAGCCGCGCCGTGCGGGAGACCCGCCGCGCTTGATCGCCGGGTCCGACAAGATCCGTCAGCAACTCGGATGGGCTCCTAAATATCAAGACATCCGCCAGATCATTGAGAGCGCGTGGATTTGGCACCTCAAAAATCCCAAAGGCTACGGAGATTAATTCCCCCCGAAATTTCCTTGCGTGAACGCGGAGGCACTCTAGCTTCGCACGGACCACCTGATGAGACTGAAGCTTTACGCCATTCTGACCGCCTGTCTATTGCCATTGGCAGTAAATGCCCAATTTGGCAGCTTTGGCGACATTCCCGTTGAAATCACTGCGGACGGTGAGACGCGTTTTGAAGGTGGCGTTGCCATCGCGGAGGATAACGTCCAGATCCATTACGGCGAAGTCGGGATCTTCACGAATTACGCGGAATACAATCCGGACACGCGCGACGTGTTATTGATCGGTGATGTTCGTATCTACACCACGGACAATTTATTTACGGGTCAGCGGGCACTCTACAACCTGGAAACAAAGCAGATCCGCGCGCTCGAGTTTTCTGGAGAAAATGGGCCGCTTCGGTTCCGGGCGATGAGTTTGCGTGCGCCGTCCCTGCGCGAGTTTCGTGTGAGCGACGCCGAATTCACGGTCGAGGATACCTCGCAGCCGTCGTTCCGCATCAAGTCCCGGACGGTGCGGTTTTATGCCGACGACCGCGTGGTCTTTTCCAATTCCACGATCTACTTGGGGAAAATTCCGGTGTTCTGGTTTCCGTATCTTTTTGCATTTGTTGACAATCCGGGATTTCAGATTCTGCCTGGATACGACTCGCGTTGGGGGTATTACTTGCTCACGGCCTACAGCGTTCCGCTAGCAGGCGGAACCATCGTCGCAACGGCGCGCGTGGATTACCGCTCCGAATTGGGAATGGCCTTCGGGTTGGATGCCGTGACGAATTTCGGCACGAATGAACAAAACTTCGGCCGGTTCCGCTCGTATTATACGTACGATACGGATCCGGAGGATAAACTTGGCGGCCCCGGAGAACCCCCGGAGCCAGGCGACAACGACCGCTACCGGATCAGCTACCAACAGAGGTTATTCTTAACGGACGATATCTACGCAACCGTCGACATTAACAAACTCAGCGACATCGACTTTCTGGAAGACTATTTCCCGTCCGAATTCACGACCGATCCCCAGCCGGATAATTTTCTCTCTCTCACAAAATGGGACGAATTCTACACGCTGACGCTATTGGCCCGCTTTCAGCTCAACGATTTCTATCAGACCACCGAACGTCGGCCCGAGTTGGCACTCGACATCAAACAGCACCAGTTTTTCGGAACTCCCGTGAACTACGACGGAGAAACCTCGCTTGGCAGCTACAAGCGCGCGTTTGCCGAAAATTCGATTTTTCCCGATTACGACGCGGTGCGGTTCGACACGTTCCACCAACTGTCATACCCCAAGACCTACTTCGGATGGCTCTCACTCATCCCGAAGGCGGGTATTCGCGGAACGTATTACGATAAGACCGTAACCACGGTGAACTCCCTAAATAGCGCGCAGGTGGATCAAATTGCGAA
>JBDNGG010000376.1:0-4050 GCA_041689405.1 Terrimicrobiaceae bacterium
GGGGTTGGGTGCATTGAGCATCATCATTTGGAACTTAGAGTATGACAAGAAGCTTTGAACGCACACTTGTGCGCGATTAATCTAAAAGACATGTATGCACAGGTGTGCACAAACCGCGGCACCGGCTCACTTTGCAAGCCTGGGGATTGGACTAGAGTGAACCCCAGCTATGGATACTCTTCTACCCCTCCCTCTAAAAACAGCGGAAACTCAACGCGAACAATGGGTCGAGCGAATCTTTTCCAGTCTGAGTCCGGCTCAGAAAATCGGTCAGCTCATGGTCTTTGCACAGTATGGATCTTTTATCACGCCGGACGTGCGACGCATGGTGACGACGCATCAGGTCGGCGGTTTTCGTATCAGCCAGAAGTTCCATCCCGGATCTGCGGAGCACAGGGCCGGACTGCGTCCGATCGCGTTTGGGGTGGACGAACAGGTCGCTGCCGGGGAAAAGCTCCCACCGGCCTCCGCAAACCTCGCCCGATCTGCACATGCACCGGGAATGGACTGTTATGATCGCGGCTCATTACCGGCAATCCATTGCAGCGCCTCGGAGTTTGCGGCGACACTCAACGAGATGCGCGACTTAGCGGCGCATGCAGGCAACCGGGCCGGCCTCCACTTTGCATTCGATCACGAGGGTGAGTTCGGTGATTTTTGTTTTGAGACCACCAGAAACTATCCAAGTGCCTTGGGAATCTACGCCAGTGGAGATCCTGGCCTTGCTTACGAGGTTGGCCTCGCCATCGGGCGCCAAGCGAGACTCCTGGGCGCAAACTTTATTCATTCTCCGGTTTTGGATGTCGCGTGTAATCCGGGCAACCCCGAGGTTGGGACGCGGGCATTTGGTCCGACAGCAGAGGCGGTCTCGCTGTTTGGCCTGCAAAGCTATCGGGGATTGCGTGCGGCAGGGTTGACCGCCGCAGCGAAACATTTTCCCGGCCGGGGCGACTCGGTTTCGGATGCGCATTTCGGCCTCCCAATCATCACGGCGACAGGAAAGGAGATGCACGACATCCACCTCGCGCCTTATCGGGCACTCATCGAAGACGGCCTGCCGGCGATCATGGCGGCGTTCTCTGCGTATCCATCACTGGAGCCCGATAGCGCAACTGATGTTCCAGCCGCAACCTCTAAGCACATCATCACCGGCTTGTTGCGGGAAGAGATGGGATTTGAAGGAATAATCACGACCGATAATTGCCAGATGGGTGGGCTGCTTGAGCGATACGAGATTGGTGAAGCGGTCGTCCGGTGTTTGACCGCGGGTTGTGACCTTGTCCTATTCCGCGCATACACCCCGGCGCGGCAGAGAGTTCTCCAGGCGGTGTCGGACGCTCTCAATGATGGCACTTATGCCGAGGAAGACCTTAATCGGTCCGTCCGTCGAATCCTCGCGATGCGTTTTGACATGGGATTGAACGTGATGGGCGGCAAGGTTGACGCTGAGCTTGCTGACACCGGATTCTCCGACCCGATCGGGATAACAACGGCAAAACGGGCAGCCGAAAGATCCGTGATGATCCTGCGGGATGAAACGAGCGAGCTTCCGATTGCGAACGAGCAGAGAGTTCTCCTCGTCGAACAAGCGCACGCGCTGCACCTTTTCCAAAACAGCACGTATTGCCACCCCGGTGTTCTTTGGAAGGAAATGAGTCGCCTCTCAGATTCCGTGGGCGTTGTTCTCGTGCGTGAGGATCCGACTGCCGAAGATCAGGCGGCGGTCTTGCGGCGGATTGATGAGGCCGATGTGATTGTGGCGACGAATTACTACAATTATCGCGGAGGCACTCCGATGGAGCCTTTTCTGGCAGAGATTCAAAAGAACGGAAAGCGGATCATCATCGTTACTAATAATCCGTTCACAGCTTTTGGTGCTCCTTCTTGGGCGAAGACAGTCGTTATCAATTTCGGAATTTCGTCTGCCGAGGGGAACGAAGCCGTGGCCAAGGTAATATTCGGGCTTGTCAAGCCGACTGCATGCCTCAATTTTAAGCTCGATTGATCTGGTGAAAACCTCTCCTGCCCCCTCCAGCAACCGACGCTCGGGATTTACCCTCGTCGAGATCCTCGTTGTCGTGGCAATTATCGGAATACTCGCATCGGTGCTCTGGGCCTCGGTGGATTCCGTCCGCACAAAGGCATCGCGGGCCGTCGCGACGTCCAACCTCCGCCAGTTGTCGGTGGCCATCATGTCGTATGTAGCTGACAACGACAACTCCCTGCCCGGCCCTCTGAACTTCGGCCAACGTCCACGGTATTCGAGGACTGTGACAGACTCTTTGGGATATAAGCTCTACGCCTATCTCGGCTTACCTGAAGCCACGTCGGCAAATCAGGCATTTCCGCTCTTAAGCAGCCCGAATTTTGTCAAATACCGCAAAGATCCCGCATCACCATCCTATGTTATGAACCAGCAGATTCCACAGGTTCAGGCTGACGGAACGACAAACATGGTCCAACCATGGGGCAAGCAAGGCGCAGGCGGATCAGCCCCGATGAAGCTCGTGGCCATTACCGGTTTGGGCACCGCGGAGAACAACTCACTCGTTGGCACCTGGGCCATTACCGAATTGGATCGTAAGAACGTCGGGGTTGTTACCCCTTCCGGAAACCCCCCTTGGAGAACGCAACTCCCGCTCACTCCGGTCCACGGCGACGTCCGCATTACCATGTTCTTCGACTGGCACGCGCGGGCTATCAAGACGGAATAGAGACCGATTCCCCCTAATTTTCCCCGCCTCTCTTATCGAAATAGTCGATGAGAGAATAGACGCGTTCATTGACCGGCTTCATCCGATCCAGGAGTTCGTTGTAGGGTTCGTAAACCGCGTTGACGATGCCCTTGTTGGCGTCACGATTCGACGCATCCTCCAAGCCCGTTGAAGGTTCATTGTCGGCATAGCGGAACCAATGCCAACCGACGCAGTTTTTGGACTGAAGAAGGGCGATTGTGAAATTCTCGTAAAACAGCCCGCGGTCTTTCTGCGTGCGAACGAGAAAGCCCGCGCCGCTTGTGTTCGCGAGGCCGGAATCTTCACCTTTCGCATAGAACTCCGTGATGATCACCGGCCGCCCCGACTCTTTGGCCCACATCTCGATTGTCTCTGGCAGCGGAGTCCAGGTATTATACCAGTTCATTGAAACGACATCCAGATAAGGTCCGCTGGCCCGGAAAATCTCAGCGGTCCGACGGTCGGGCCCATAGAATCGAGAACCGAGAAAAAGATGATTGGGATCGTTCCGACGAATCGCTGCAGACACGATGCGATAATAGCGATCTACAACGAGTGTTAAAAAATCGGCCTCATCCTTTGCGTTCACCTGCCCGGCTTTCGCTTCCGCGCCGTAGCGTTCCCGCAGCCATGCCCACGAGGCTATGTATCCGGAATTGTCTTCCGGCAGTTCGAGATAATTTTTGAGTGTTCCACGCACGAAAGTGAGTTCGTTGTCGCTGAAGTGCCCGAGCAGCCAGGGGTCATCACGGAAGGCGGCGAGTTGCTTCGCCTCCTCTTCGACAAACTTTTCGAATTCCGGATCAAAGACCGGCACGCATTTGTTGAGAAAATTCGTGTGCCCAGTTCCCATTCTTGCCCCCGCATGTTTTACGCCGAACTTCGCGATAAAATTCCAAATTTTTGTGTAAACCAGTCGGACTGGAGCGGGTGCAAGAAGAGCATCGGCGGACCAAGCCCCAGTGCCTACAAATCCATATTTTTTCAGGAGTGCCGCTGTGCTGTCCCCCCAGGCTTTGTCTGACCCGAACTTCTTCAGGAGGACGCCTTGAGCCCTGGATCCAGCGAGCGGGCGAACGCCCGCCACGGCACAATGGAAAAACTCTCCACCCTCGGGATCGATCAGCCACCAGCGCCCGCCAATTTTCTCCACGCGAAAGAACCCGGTTGCCTGGTGTTTGCCAGAAAAGCGTCCACCAAACTTGTTGAGGCCGGAGTCCGTGGCGAGTTGGCTGGCTCCCGGCCAGGAATCCAGCGGACGCGTGGGGCGGGGCTTCCACTGGGTCTCCTTCTCGCCGACAGCCTCGACGATCAC
>JBDNGG010000377.1:0-4990 GCA_041689405.1 Terrimicrobiaceae bacterium
ACATCAAGGACGCCGGTGATGCTGAAGACCATGTTCACCTCATGCTGAAAACCGCCCATGGGGTCACCGCAGATGTGGTCGTTTCCTCCGCGATGGCCTTGGGCGGACCACGTTGGTTGATTTGCGGAAAATACGGAACCCTGAGCAGTGATGGGAAAATGAGTCGCGTTCGTTATTACGATCCGGCCAAGGCGCCGGAAATGTCCTTGCTCGATGAGGCGGCACCGGGTCGCCAGTATTCGAAGGAACAACTCCCCTGGGAAGAAAGAGAAATCGAAGTGGCATCGGCAGCAGTCAGCTCATTCCACGAAAATGTTTTCGATGTTCTCACAGCGGATGCCACTCAAGTGGTGACTCCGGAAAGTGCGGCGGAAGTCGTGAGGGTCTCTGGTCTCGCTCAGAAAGCCGCTCAAAACTGACGCGACCGGCTCTGATTAAAAAAATCAAATAAATCTATGAAAAAAATACGTCTCGGAATGATCGGATTGGACACCTCCCATGTGAGCCACTTTGCCGCTTTACTCCACGATCAAGCTAACCCGCACCATATTCCCGGAGCCCGCATCGAAGTGGCCTTTGCTGGCGGTTCGGAGGATTTTCCACCCAGTATCAACCGGGTCACGAAATTCACCGAAGAACTGCGTGATCAACACCAGGTCGCAATCGTTGACTGCATTGATCAACTGAAAGGACGCTGCGACGCCATTCTGATCGAGTCCGTCGATGGCCGGGTGCATCGGGGACAATTCGAACAAGTGGCAGCTTGGAATGTTCCAGTCTATATCGACAAGCCGTTTACCGTCTCAAGTTCTGATGCCAAGGCCATCGCAGACTTGGCCAAGGAGCACAAAACCCCCGTCATGACCGCCTCGGCCATTCGCTACGCCCAACCGTTTCGAGCCGCTCTGGGCAAGGAAGAGGGTGGAGCTGTCACCGGTGGTGATTTTTATGGACCGATGGCGCTCCAAGAACAATCCCCTGGCTACTTCTGGTATGGCATTCATTGTGTGGAGATGCTCTACGCCACCCTTGGAACCGGATGCCGGGAAGTGACCGCTTCACGAGAAGGTGCCCACGACTTCTTAGTTGGAAAATGGGCGGATGGCAGAATCGGCACCATCCGTGGAAACCGAACGGGCAACAATGGATTTGGTGGCGTAGTTCATCGTGAGAAAAAAAGTTCCGTCTTTGACGTGAGCACCACGACCACTCCCTACTATGCCAGTTTACTCGGCGAGATTGTGCGCTTTTTCACCAGCGACGAAGTTCTCATTCCCATGGAGGAATCTCTGGAGACCATTGCCTTCATTGAAGCTGCAAACCGGAGTTGCGACACCGGGGAGACCGTTCACTCAGTGTAGAGAAAAATGATCGAAAATCAGGGGTCCCCACTCAAGAAGATTTATCGTATCGGGGCGGGAAGGGAATTAATCAATCCTCTCGAGCCGGTCTGGCTCGGGGGATTCGGGTTTCGAAACGCTCCCTCCAATGGGGTCATCAGCGACCTGTATGCCCGCGCACTCCTGCTGGAGGATGGGGTTGGAGAGCGGTCGCTGATTCTGAGCATCGATCATCTTGGCTTCGGCCGGCCATTAGTGGAGGACGTTGCCCGAAGAATAGCGACCAATTTCGGGATCAAACGCGAAAATTTTGTCATCGCATTTTCTCACACGCACAGTGCGCCCGTTTGCGACCAATCCTTGCAAACCATCTATCCCATGGGATACGCGCAGAAGGAAGCTGTCGAACGTTATCGCGCATGGCTTCTTCAAAAATTGGAGCAGGTCGTAGGGCAGGCACTGGCGACTCTCGAACCCGTGCGCTTGTTCTTTGGTCAAAGCGTTGCCGGGTTCGGAGTCAATCGCCGTCGGATTCGACCGGGCTGTAGCCATTTTCCCGCTCCGGTCGATCAGGATGTACCCGTGCTGAAAATAATTACGATGGAAGGCGCAGTAAAGGCGCTTGTTTTTGGATATGCCTGCCATGCCACGACGCTCAAGCTCGACAAAACGAGCGCGGATTACGTTGGTTATGCGGCTGAAAATCTGGAGCAGACTTATCCGGAGTCGGTCTGTCTTTTTGTCGCCGGTTGCGGTGCCGACATCAATCCTCTTCCACGGGGCACGGTGGATCTGGCGATCAAGTATGGTGATATTCTCTCTGCGGCGGTCCAGGAAGTTGTGGCACGAGACGATCTCGTTGAGATTATCACTCCGATCAAAGCGACACGTGAAGAACCGCATCTTGGGTTTGAGCGTTTGCCTGAGCACGCGGAATTGGTGGCCTGCTCCCAATCGGGATCTTCGCCTCAGCGGCGGTGGGCTGAGTATTGGATGGATAAAACCAATAGAGGGGAGTCCGCCCCGACCTTCTGCTTATACCCCATTCAAATCTGGCAGTTTGGCCATGAGTTAACTTGGATATTCCTCACCGGCGAAGTCTGTGTTGATTATTCGATCCGGCTTAAAGCGATGTTGAATGATGCCTCCGTATGGGTATCGGGCTACACCAACGAGCTAGTGGGATACATTCCATCCGAGCGTCTGCTGCAAGAGGGCGGCTACGAGGGTGGGGATAGTAAAATCGTCTTTAATCTTCCTGCTGCATTTATGCCCGGGGTCGAAGAAACCATCCTGGATTGTATCAAGAGGCGGGTTGCTCCCGTGAGCACCTCAAAACCATGTTAAAGAACGCATTCGCCAGCATTCGACGGAGAGTGAGTAGCGATCGGTTGCTCGCGACGACAGAAAAGCTCTGGCGGCTCGAACGTAGCCAGACCTTTGAGGACTACCACAGGTCGGGTGGCTATGCGGAGTCTCTTATGGTTGAATCCGGATTGAGCGAGGTCGAGCGGATTTCTTTTCCGGCTGACGGCAAGACGACCTTTCAAGACAAGATCATGCCTCTCGCATGGAAAGCGTCGGTTGGCAGACTCGAGGTTGTCGAATCCCGGATGACCTTCGCCGATTCCGTTATTGCCGATTTTGCCCGACATCCCTTCCATCTGATTCGCGGCTCAGTTTCGACCCCGCCCGAGGGATGCGTGACGCGCTTGGTGACAGAAGAGGATATTTATCTGGGAGTTGATCCCGAGGGAGCGATGGTATTGTTGAACCCGGAAAATAGGCCGTCCTTCGCCAACTTTCGCTCTATGGCCGAGCGCAATGTGCTGGGGGTTGTTAGTGACAATTTGACCGGACGCTACCGCACTCCGGAAGGACTTCAATGGGGGACTGGGTTGCTTGACAGCCGTAACCCTATAATTTCACCCATTATCTCACATGGATATTTGTAAATTTGCCATCCGCCGCACACCATGAGGCACCTGCATATGAAGACTGACTCCCCTCGAACGCATCTAATGGATATTTTTTTCGCTTCCGCTCAGAAATTTTGCTTATGAGAAGTCTCCGCCTTGCCTTTGCCGGATTCCGGCATGCACATATCTTTGACCTGTATCAGCGGGCGGTAGCCCGCCCGGACATTGAGGTGACCGGCACCTGGGAGAACAATCCTGCAGACTCACTGCTGGCCGGACGCGACATTGCCGTCTCGCACTCGAGCTACGAAGAGTTGCTCGCCTCCTGTGACTCGGTAGCGGTGGGCGATTGTTATGGACGGCGCGGCGCGCTGATCATCCAGGCACTTCGCGCAGGAAAGCATGTGATCGCCGACAAGCCGCTTTGCACGTCGCTTGAGGAATGGCAAGAAATCGAGGCCCTCGCAGCGGAAAAATCCCTGCGGATCGGTATGATGCTCGACATGCGCGATCACGGAAATTTGATCGCTCTTCGGGAAGTCGCGGCTTCGGGACGCATCGGTGAGGTGCAAACTGTTTCTTTTTCCGCCCAGCACCCCCTGCTTCGTGACAAGCGCCCGGCATGGTATTTTGAGGCAGGCATGCATGGCGGACCGCTGAACGACATCGCCATCCATGCGATGGATTTTATTCCTTGGGTCACCGGACTCGACATAACCAAAGTGGACGCAGCCCGAACATGGAACGCAAAGGCCGCCCATGCGCCTCATTTCAAAGACTGCGGGCAGCTTCTTCTGCGGCTCTCGAACGGCGGGGGTGTTCTCGGAGATGTTTCCTACCTTGCGCCCGACCAGTGCGGCTATACTGCCGATAACTACTGGCGCATCGCGCTTCACGGCACACGCGGCTTCGCAGAGACCTCCTACAATCGCGCTGGGGTATGTTTTGCGGATGACTCCATGGCTCAAACCGAAATCCTGCCGTCCGCGCCTGCCCGCCCCGGAGGATATCTGGAAGATTTCCTTGCCGATGTGGCCGGCTCCCCCCGCGAAAATGGACTCGAAACCCGCGCCTGCCTGCGAGCGACCCGCCTGGCACTCGAGATTGAAGTAAACGCCCAAAACCACAACGTCGGAACTTTATGACCCCTATTCGTTTTGCCATTATTGGAAGCGGTGGCATCGCCGCCAAACACGCACAAGCCATCGCCGCAGTGCCAGGTGCCGAACTGGTCGCCGTCTGGGGCCAGGTGCCGGAGCGAGGTGCGAAATTCGCGGCAGACCTCGGCGTGGAGTTTGTGACAGAGATCGAGGCCCTTGCAGCCCGCCAGGATATTGATGCCATCACCATTGCGACTCCGAGTGGCACTCATGAAGCGTCCGCCTTGCCTTTCTTGAAACGTGGAAAAGCGGTCCTCTGCGAAAAACCGATCGAGGTGACGCTGGCAAAAATTGACAGCCTCCTTGCTGCGGCGGAAGAAAATCATGCCGTGCTGGCCGCTGTGCTTCAACTCCGCTTCGGCGCAGCTGCACAAGCTCTCAAAAAGGCGGTCGAGCAAGGCCGCTTCGGGAAGTTGACTCTTTGCAGTGCCTACGTCAAGTGGTGGCGCGGACAGGAATACCACGACTCGGTCGAGTGGCGGGGCACGCGGGAGTTCGACGGTGGTGGTGCGTTGATGAATCAAGGCATCCACGCCGTCGATTTGCTCCAGTGGCTCGTGGGAATGCCTTC
>JBDNGG010000378.1:0-7443 GCA_041689405.1 Terrimicrobiaceae bacterium
CTCGGAAATTGCACGCGAGGATTTTATATCCCGAACGGCGAAGTTCCCGGGCGGCGAGTTTTTCTCCATACCTGCCGAGCGCAAGATGGGTCGCTAACGGTGGCTCAGAGCGCCAAAAACGTCTGTGCCACTGGAGCAAAGCTGCGACGATGGATCCGGCATGGGCCATGACTCTGCAGGTTAGCGAGGTGTTGTGCCGTTGCATAGCCCATATGCTTTTCAAATCCATATTGCGGAAACTCCAGAGCATAGCCGGTCATGATTCGATCTCTCGTAACTTTAGCGATGATGCTGGCAGCCGCGATGCTGAACGAAAGCCCGTCACCTTTCACAATCGCCGTATGCGGAATCGGAAATGGATGCACGGGAAGTCCGTCAATGAGCGCGTGATCCGCGCCGATTGCCAGTGCGGTAACAGCCCGGCGCATCGCCTCGTGCGCAGCACGGAGGATATTTAGTCGGTCCACGTCCGCAGCATCCATCCACGCAGTCGCATGGTGAACTCCGGGATCTGTCGTCAATCGTTCAAAGGCATCCTCGCGCGCGGCGCGGCTCAATCGCTTGGAGTCATCAAGGCCAGAGGTGCACACGCCCGGCGCAAGGATTACTGCGGACGCTACCACGGGCCCGGCAAGCGGACCGCGTCCAGCTTCATCCACCCCGGCGATACGAAATTTGCCAGAGTTCCAGAACGGGTTTTCGAAATCAAACGAGCAAGCCATTCCGTGGAAAAAACGAAACGCCCGCCCGGATTAATGGGACGGGCGTTTCCGCTGGAAAATTAGCTGCGGGCTTCGATCTTTTCTTTGACGGTCGTGGCAGATTTGCCCTTCCGGTCGCGGAGATAATTGAGCTTCGCGCGGCGGATTGCACCTTTCCGCTCTACTTCGATCTTGGCTATGCGTGGCGAGTGGACCGGGAATACCCGTTCAACACCCTCGCCATAACTTACGCGACGGACGGTGAAGTTGTCGTTGATACCGGTGCCTTTGCGTCCAATGACAATCCCGGAATAAATCTGGATACGTTCTTTGTCACCCTCGATCACGCGGGTGTGGACTTTGACGGTATCGCCCACGCTGAATTTGGCGGGATCTTTCTTAAGTTGTTCTTGTTCGATGGTGGCAATAATGCTCATGGCCGTGATAAATTTAGCTGCGCAGTTTGGCAGACGGGTAGTGCGATGCAAGTGGAATTTCGACGAATCCCGATTTTCCGGTAATGCCCTCCCGCGGCTGGAAGGCGATTAATAAGACTGATTCCCGGCCTCTGCGAATTCTGCTTCAGCCTCATTTTCAGCACCGATCACTGGCGCAAACCGGTCCGATCGAAAGCCGAGTTCCTCAGCCTGCAGAGGATTCATGTAGGGATCCGGGCCATTGACTAACTCCACGAGGAGCACGCGGTAGCTGATGCCGGCATCACCTCCGCCACTTTTCAGCCGCCCGAGCGAACACTCGCGCACCGTGTAAACCTCGTCCTTGAGAGGCAGCCGTCTATAAATCCGCCGCACCAAGGTGGGGAAATCACCATTCACGCACACTACTTTTTCGCCAGGTTCAAACATAGGAAGGTATAATAAAGTTGAAGTGTCTATGGATGATCATGCCGTCAACATGGCCGCGCCGAACACCCCTGCGCTGTCGCCCAAAGCGGGTTTGAGCAGCGGGGCCTCAAATGAGGGGGCGAAAATTTGATCGCTGATCATCTGGCGCACATCGTCCCCATAAAGCTCATCAATATTCCCCACGCCTCCTCCGATGACAATCGCATGAGGATCGAACGAGTTGATGATAATCGTCACCGCGCGGGCAAACTCAGTTTTGAGGCGCAGGATGGTCAGAACAGCATTTGAATCCGTACCTTCGCGGGCGCGGATGACAACATCGCGGAGCGGCAGGCGTGATCCACTCGCGCGGGCGTAAAAGTTCTCGAGCGCGGGCCCTGGAAGGAATGTCTCGACGATGCCCCGCGTGCCGTATCCTGAAAGTTCTCCATCTGGATCGAGCACAATTTGCCCCCATTCACCGGCGATCCCATGGCACCCGTTCAGCACCTTTTGGTGGACAACCAAGCCGCCGCCGCAGCCGGTTCCAAGGATGATTCCAAATACCGTCTCATATCCACGGGCGGCGCCCAGGGTGGCCTCAGCTAGGGCAAAACAATTCGCATCGTTTGCCATCGCCAACTCGGTGCCAATGGCTGCCTCGAGGTCTGCTTTAAATGGCCGACCGTTGAGACACTGCGTATTTGAACCACGCAGCAACTGCGTTTTTGGATCCAAGGTTCCCGGCGTACCGATTCCAATCCGATCAGGCAACCTCCCACCGAGTTCCGCTCGAATCAACGCACCCAGGTTCTTCACCTGAGCGATGATATGGTCATATCCCTTGGCAGATTCTGTCGGGATGCGGGTCCGAAACACAGCTGCGTCGGGAGAATCCGGGCTAACAATAGCACCTTCAATTTTAGTGCCGCCGAGGTCGATACCTACGAGTTTACTGCTCATGAATAGATGGCCGGGAAGTTAATATGCTCCACCAGAGACAGTGAGTAGATTCAATGCCTGGAGAGTCGTCTTGTCGAGGCGACCGCTGGCCCGGAACTTTGCACTGCGTTGATACGCTTCCAATGCACGGGTTAGGGCCGGGCTTGGATCCCCATTAATAGGGCCATTGTAATACCCCAGCAGCTTGAGGTTTTCTTTCGCCTTTCGGATAGTGGCCACTTGAAAATCGGGAGGAGCCGTGAGGTAGGGACCGCCTTTAAACAGGGCGGCGAGGGCCTTGTATTGCGGAACCGCCGGGGCAATGCCCATCCGGTTGAGCGTAACCTCATTCAACTCCCCGGTAACACGGAGGTCATTTGCGAGCTGATAGCGTCGCACACCCGCTGCGGTCTGGCTACCCCAGGTGCCGTCGATCGATCCCTCGTAGAATCCGGCTTTCTGAAGCTGAGCTTGAACGCTCCGGACCACTTCATCCGCAATGGCATTCGACAACCCGGCGAGAAACATCGCAGCGCCTAACAAAGCGATGATTGGTAATTTCATGAGGATTTAAACTATCGCATTCGGCCTTGGGAGGCAAGCGGTGACGCCCAAGCCGCCATCGGCAGGACAAAAAATAGACTTACTGCGAGACTCCACATGACGCCGATAGCGCAGACTGCACCCAGGCCGGATAACGACGGGTTGGATGCCAGCGCGAGTGAGCCGAATCCGGCGGCTGTGGTCAGGCCGCTTATTGTTACCGGTTTGATTACGGACGCGAGGGAGGAAAAATCGTGTCTCAGCGCAAGGATTAAATGGATTCCATAGTCCACACCCACGGCAAGCAGGAGCGGGAATGCGAGGACGTTGAGCAGATTGATCTGCTGGCCGGTGACTTTGAGTGTTGCGACCGTGCCACCCAGCGCGAGTGCCAATCCCGCCGCATGCACCAGCCAAAGTCGGATGTCACGGTAGACAAACCCCAGAATGATGAGGATCACACCTGCGACTGCGCCGCCAAAGGTCATCAATTCGCGTTCCGCCCATGGCACTAAGGTGCCTAACATCTGCGACCATCCCGTGACCATCCATCCTGGAGATCCCTCTAGGATAGCTGCTTCCATCGCGGCCGCATGGTCCGGGCCGGAAAAGGCGGCGTTGGGTTTCACAAAGGTGATCGTCGCGAGCCCGCCATCAGCAACCATGCGATCCAACAGGAAATTCCATGGCGATGATTCAGGCAATACGTGGGCCCATGCGAACTCCGGTGCGCCGCCCTCCGCTAAATCGATGAGTGCCTGCAGTTGATCCCTGGCGCTGGAAAACGCGGAGGCCTGAAACCCTGCCTCGTCAATCGCTGCATCCCAGGCATTGAGCGATGCTTGCAGGAGAGCTGAGTCCAATGACGCGACATTGACCCGCCCGTGATTCTCCGAAACTAAGAGCGGGCTTGGGGACGAAAATGCATCTACCATGCCCGCCTCCTGCAAACGAGTCAGGTGCACGTCCAGTTCTCGCGACGCAGTGGCTGCCGCCTCCGAACTGGAAAATTCGCCCACAATAAGCAGGGGTTCAAAAGCCGCCGGGAAGCCATCCATGATCGCCATACGGGCAATTGCTGCCGGAGCATTATGCGGCTCCATGGATGTCGGCGACGTGTCAAATTTCAGGGGCCGGATCGGGGAGATCGCAAACACCGTGAGCCCAATTAGCACGACGGCACTGATCCATCCCATCCGCGGTCCGGCGTGCGAAAGCATCACCGGCAAACGCTCCGTCCAAGCAGCGGCGTCTAGCGCCACGCTGGATTCCTTCCGGCCAATAAACAAAAATAAATACACGGTTACAACGGCAGCGCACACAAAGACGCCCATTGCGACCATCGCGCCCAACTGCGAAAAACCTACCGAGCCACTCAACGCCAACGCCAGAAATCCCACAGACGTAGTGGCTGCGACCCACAAGATTCCGGGGCCGAGCCGGGCGATGGATTCACGCACCGCGCTTTCAAAATCTTTTCCCGCCCGCCGCTCCAGGCGGAAACGCTCAATCAGCAGCAACCCGAAATCATCGCCCAGCCCGAAGAGGATGGAGCAAAATCCGATGGCTATCATATTAAGCTGAGTAAAAACCAAACTGCCGGCAGCCAACGCCGCAAGCGCGCTCACCGCCAAGATAATGGCAAGTCCCGCAAGTGGCAAAAGCTGCCGGAATGAAAACCAAAATAACGCCGTGACCGCGAGTAACGAGACGACCGAGGTGATCTGAATGTCGCGTTTCATGCTGGTCGAGATTTCGTCCACATAGGCGCTGCGACCTGTCACTTGCAGCGTCACGGCCTCATCCGCGTCGCGCAGGGTCTCCGCCATAAACACTCGCACTTGCGCCATCATGGACCGGCAGGCTTCCGCGGATAGGTCCGCCTGATTCGTCACCACCGGGACGATTTGTGTGGTGCCATCGGGAGAAATAGTCGTCATGCCTTCGGTCATGGACGCGGATTTCACGACCGGGCTGAGCGCGCGTGTGAGCAGTCCGAGCGGATCCCCTTCAATTTCCATCATTACTACAGGGGCTCCGGCCTCCCATCCCCTTCGAAGCCTTGCGATTCGATCTCTCAGCGTTTGTGGATCGAGCGAGTCTATCGCGGCCGCAAAATCGTCCGGCGGGAGATTCAGCAGTAGAGGCAGCATCAGCGCCTGCAAATCCGCGAGACCAGTCTCGGATTCCACTGGAGGGCCGTCGAGAATACGCACCACCCATGGCGTCTCGTGGAGGCGAGCGACTAGGTCCACGTGAAAACTTTCGGTGGCTTCAGCGGATTCGCTCTGAATCACAAACGTCAGCTCACGCGTCTGCTCAAACCGGCTGTTGATCACCTTGAGCCCCTGAACCGCAGCACGATCTGCGGGCAGGATATTCAGAATGTCGGAATCAAAGCTCTGGTGAGTCGCAAGCACGGCGACACACGCCAGCACAAAGCACACTCCAGAGGCGGCCAACCACCGGGGATGTCGCGCGACGGCACGCGCCAACATTGCCGCTAGAAGCGCCACTAGACGTTGAATCGGAACTCAATCACATCGCCATCTTTGACGACGTATTCCTTGCCTTCGATGCGGAGTTTCCCTGCCTCCCGGGCCTTTGCGTGCGATCCCAGCGTGACCAGGTCATCAAATGCGATGGTTTCTGCCGCAATAAATCCCCGTTCAAAGTCTGAGTGAATCACTCCCGCGGCGGCAGGCGCTTTGTCCCCGGTGCGGATCGTCCAAGCCCGGGTTTCTTTCGGTCCTGTGGTGAGATAGGTGCGCAGCCCAAGGAGATGATACGCTCCGCGAATCAAGAGCCCCACGCCGCTGTCATCGACACCCAGGCCCGCCAAAAATTCCTTGGCCTCCTCGGGGGGAAGCTCTGCGAGCTCCGCTTCGATTTGCGCGCTAATGACCACGGCCTCACATCCCAGATGTGTTTTGGCGTAATCACTCACCGCGCGCACGTGCTGTGCCGCCGGGCTGTCGCCAGTGAGGTCCGCAAGGTCATCCTCTCGAACATTGCAGGCAAAAAGCGATAGCTTGGCACTGAGCAAAAATAGTCCCTCCAGCACGATGCGTTCTTCGGTGGATACTTCCAACGTCGAGGCGGGCTTCCCGGAGTCCAGATGGGGCACTAATTTTTCGACTAGCGCAAGTTCTGCCTTCGCAGCCTTGTCGCCGATGCGGGCGCCTTTTTGCAGCCGATCCTTGCGTTTCGTTAGCGATCCCAAGTCGGCGAGAATGAGCTCAGTATTGATGATCTCAATGTCACGAACAGGATCCACGGAGCCGGAAACGTGGTGGATATCATCGTCCTCAAAACAACGCACGACTTGAACGATGGCATCGACCTCGCGGATGTGGCTGAGAAATTGATTGCCCAACCCCTCGCCTTCGCTGGCACCACGGACCAGCCCCGCAATGTCAACGAACTCGATGGCCGCCGGCAAAATTTTCTCAGACTTCGAAAGATCGGCCAGCTTTCCCAAGCGCTCATCAGGCACAGTGACGATGCCAACATTCGGCTCGATTGTGCAAAATGGAAAGTTTGCCGCCTGCGCCTTGCGGGTGCGGGTGAGGGCGTTGAATAAAGTGGACTTCCCGACATTCGGGAGACCGACGATTCCGGCTTTTAACATAGTGCGCGGATGCTACTGATTCCGTGCCAGCTGCCAAAGCATCTTTTCATTTGAGTGAAATACGATAGCTTCTCCCGCGTGGAACTTTCCCCGCTCGTTGACTGGCTAAACCGGACCCTGAATACATCGGACATCGAAGATTATCCGAACGCACTCAATGGACTGCAATTGGAAAACTCCGGCCATGTGACCCGGGTGGCCGCCGCTGTGGACGCTGCTGAGGTAGTGATCGAGCGGGCCATCGCGTCGGGCGCCGACCTCCTCATCGTTCACCACGGATTATTCTGGAGCGGGAATCGTCCGGTTACCGGAGCGGCGTACCGGAAACTAAAATCCGCACTTGCCGCTAATCTTGCCATTTACAGCTCGCACCTCCCACTCGATGCCCATCCGAAGCTTGGAAATAACGCACTTCTGACTGCTGCGCTCGGACTCAAATCGGCGAAACCCTTTGCAAAATTCGGGATGGGCGGCTCTGCGAACACCACGCTCCGGACGTTGGTCGATCGGTTGGAATCGGTTGTCGGAGGGCCGGTCCATGTAGCGCCAGGTGGGCCCGAACGGGTCCGCCGCGT
Organism: Terrimicrobiaceae bacterium; assembly: GCA_041689405.1. Lineage (GTDB taxonomy): Bacteria > Verrucomicrobiota > Verrucomicrobiia > Chthoniobacterales > JAATET01 > JBDNGG01. The sequence goes on from JBDNGG010000378.1 coordinate 7,238, forward strand.
TGCCATAGTATCTGGTGGCGGCGGGACTCTGGTAGAACAAGCGGCCGCTGAGGGCTACGATACGCTCGTCACTGGCGAAGGTCCGCATCATACGTTCGCTGCTGCTGAGGAAGCTCGAATCAATCTCATCTATGCCGGTCACTACGCCACAGAAACCTTCGGCGTGAAGGCTCTCGCCGCGGCCATCGAAAAATCTTACGGCCTCC
>JBDNGG010000379.1:0-4096 GCA_041689405.1 Terrimicrobiaceae bacterium
AGGCTGACAAAATGTGTCACCGGAGCTTTCCGGTAGAGGGAAACACCGAGGCGAGGACAGACCATCAAACGCATTGCGAAGAAATCCTAGGAGGGTGCCTCGAATCTGACAACTGGTTTTGAGACCGTAGCCGGATGTATTTCTCTATTTTGTGAAGACTGAATCCCTTCAGGGTTTTTCGGGGGGAATACTCTTTTGGATGTCTTCGGTGGATCGTTCCGGTTGCCAAAACTGGGTGTCGGCTCCCTCGTATTTCACGACCGTGAACATCCCGGTCGCCATGTGGTAGAGAATGTGGCAATGAAAGGCCCACACTCCGGGATTGTTGGCATCGAAAATGATTTTGATGGTGGAACCGGGTGGAACCTCAACCGTATCGCGAAGGGCTCCGGAGAGCTTTTCCCCATCAATCTCGACGACCTGAAAATCGTGTCCGTGCAGATGCATGGGATGACCCATCTTGGTGTCGTTGCGCAGAACAATTTCGACCCGCTCCCCCTCTTTGACGTCGAGGGCCTGGCGGTTCGGATACGCCTCGCCGTTGATTGTCCAAGTGTAGCCCGCCATGGTGCCGTCCAGAATGCCGGGATGACTGCGATCCACTGGTTTGACCGGAAGGGGATTGCGGGACCGGAGTTTTTTCTCCTGAAGGTTGCTGAGTCCTCCGGTGGGAAGAAGGGCCTCTTGGACCAGGGCGGGTACGACCGCCTGGTCTTCGGAAACCAGCACGGTGGCGGCAAGCAGCCGGGTGCCCTCGCCTTGATAGAGAACGGGAAATGCTCCGCCAGACTCTGGCATGGTGACCCGCAGGTCGATGCGTTGGGCGACGGCAAGCTGGAAAAAATTCCCCTTCAGGGGTTCAACCGCCTGTCCGTCCACGGCCAATAACTCGGCCTCCAGAGCCCCAGTGTTGATGAAGAAGTCGGTCGCGGAGGAAGCGGCCACAATGCGGAGGAGCAGGCTCTTTCCGGGAGGGACGGTGACCACTTCCGGCGCTTCGATGGTTTTGCGATTGGCCAGCAGTGCGTCGTAGATGACATCAACGTTGGGGCCTTCCGCGCTGCGTTCCCCTCGGGTGAAGCGCTGGGAGGATTCATCCCAGACTTGGACGGAAAGGGGTTCTTTCGTCGCCTTCCCGGGCATGGCCATTGCCATGGATTTTGGTTTTGCGGCCTTGAGGTCTTTGAGGATCTCCAGCGGGGAGCTGAAGGAAAAGTCCGACAACATGACCACATGTTGCAGGTCGGCCAGGGCTCTTTCCTCCGGCGTCCAAATCACCAGCGGAGCGGAATTGAGCAATTGCTCCTGCAGTCCGTAATGGGAATGCATCCAGTAGGTCCCTGCTTGTTTGAGAGGAAAATCATAAACAAACGAACCTCCTGGCGGAATGGGGTCCTGGGTTACGAATGGCACCCCGTCCATGAGGTTGGGCAGGATGAGACCGTGCCAATGGATGCTGGTTGGGACGCTAAGATGATTGACCACCTTCACATGGAAACCCTCATCTTTTGAGGGCGAGTAGCCGGACGTCCCATCCGACTGCCGGATGGCCATGACGGCAACCTCGCGGCCCTTGATGGAAATGGTCTCCTCTTCCACCGTAAGTCGCACTGGAGTGTCCTCGCTCCTGACCGGAGAGAGGACGGCAAACAGGGCCACCATCGCGACCAGTGGAACGATTGGTGAGACGGTCATTTTGGAGCTTATTCCTCCGCCATCGTGGGGTCAATTCCCAACTTGGGCCGGATCCGGAGCGCAAAACGAAGGAGGCCACGGTGGACCGTGACCTCCCGGCCTATTAAATGGTTGGTGCTGGCCTAGACGTGGATGGCCAGGCCTTCGGCGCTGAGGGCTGCTTCGTGGACGGCTTCGCTCAGGGTCGGGTGGGCGTGGATGGTGGCGTGGATCTCGTCGAGCGTCAGTTCACTGGCGATGGCCAGCCCCAATTCTGCGATCATCTCGGTGGCATCTGCTCCGATGATGTGGGCCCCAAGGATTTCACCATGGGGTTCGCCGACGATCAATTTGACAAAGCCTTCGCTTTCTCCAATGGCGCGGGCTTTGCCGCTGGCCATGAAGGGGAACTTGCCCACCTTGAATTTGAGGCCCTTTTCCTTGGCGGCTCGTTCGGTGAGGCCGACGCTGGCGACTTGGTGGCACCGGCGCAGGGTAGTTTTTGAACAATCCATCGACTGCGCCCTGAAGGCTCGCCTTTTCCGCCTATCAGCCCGCCGGACCCGTCATCGCGTGATGCGGGGCGCGCCCCGCATCACGCAATGACGGGCGCTTGACGCTCAAACCCCGATCTGCCAGCATCCAACTATGGAAATACCCGCCTCCAGCTTCAAACTCCGGGCGAACGTCCCGGTGGGCCGAAAGCGATTTCCTATCAGACCACGCTGACCGATATGGACGTGTCGGCTCGCACAATGGCTGGTGGCCAGTTCTACAACGAGAACTCCCTGACCCAGGCGTCGGCGGCGGCGAACGGTCTCGCGCTCATCGATGCGGCGATCAGCGACCTTCGCGATGTGGGGTCTGCGCCAGTGGTTGCTGACTTCGGGTCGGCCGGAGCCGGTAACTCACTGCAACCGGTGACGCGAGCGATCGAAAGTCTGCGATCGCAGCACGCAATCGAGGAAGTGACGGTGGTGCATGCCGACCTCGCCGACAACGACTGGAAGGCGATGTTCACCACCATTTCGGAGCGTCCCGATTCCTACGTGAATCTGGCAACACCTGCTCGTGTGCTGGCAGCCGCCGGATCCTTCTACGATCAACTGCTTCCCTCTTCCTGGGTGGACCTCGCGTGGACCTCGGGTTCACTGCACTGGCTCAGCCATCTGCCTTGTCCCATCGACGGCCACTTCTTCGTCCAGTCGTCGACCGACGCGCGCGCGCGAACGGCATTCCACGACACCTCACGTGTCGACTGGGAGTCGTTCCTCGCCCATCGCGCAGTAGAACTCAGGCCAACGGCATCCCTGGTGTTCGTCGATGTCCTCATGGGCGACGACGGTGTCATGGGATCAGAGCACCTATTCAACGCCGTCGAAGAGGGAATTCGCCATGCGCGGAGCAGCGGTATTTTGACCGTTGCCGAGTGCGCGAGCTTGGTCTACCCAACATGGTTCCGTTCACTCGCCGACATCCGGGCGCCGTTCCCGTCATTTCGCGGGTCGAATGGAGCGCGCCTCGAGCTGACTGACTTGGTTCCGTGCAAGATCCCCGACCCCTTCATTGCCGAGTACACGGCCCACGGCGACGCCGAGCGGTACGCCGCCAACCAGATCGGATTCCTGCGCGGATTCCTCGAACCGACCTTCCTCGCACAGTTGAGCCACCGTGCTGATGCGCAGGTGGTCGTGGCCGGGATTTGGCAGGCCGCTGCCAAGGAGATCTCGGCCGACCCGTCCTGGGCATCACCGACCTATCGCCTTGTCGCCGGAAGAATCAAACGCGACGCCTGATGTCGTGTCGCCGAACGGCCACAGGGTGGCCGAGACCGGCGTTGCTCGGCCCAAATGGCGAGGGTTTCAATTGAGTCCAACTACGGGGGATAACTGGGCAAAATTTGTGCCAATGGGGTGCGCTTTTGAGTCGTTTCACGGCAATGCGCGTTAAATACGGCGGCGCAAGTTTTATCCTGTAAAAGTTGAGAATTAGTTTAGGGGCAGGTCAGCAGGGTTCATGTTGAGGTAGATTTTTCCGGTGAGCCATTCGTAGCTGATCTCGGAGAGCAGAGCAGAAACGAGTCGCAGGAGAGAGGATTCGTTGGGAAAGAGGGAGGCAACGCGGGTTCTGCGCTTGATTTCCTGATTGACGCGTTCGAGGGCGTTGCTGGTGCGCATGCGGCGCTGGTGAGCGGCAGGAAGAGAGAAGACGGTGAATCGAGCAGCAGCGAGATAGACTGTCCGCAGGACAGCCCGAAGGGTGAGCGCATGCAGCGCTCATCAACCCTTGAGGGAGGTTGTCCTCCATCCAAGAGGCGAGTTTGGGGGAGGAAGGGGAGTGAGCGGCGACGAGGTCTTTAAGTCTGGCCTGAGCGGTCGGGAGATCGGGGCAGTTGAAGATGGATCTGATGTCGGAAGCGACC
>JBDNGG010000380.1:0-4728 GCA_041689405.1 Terrimicrobiaceae bacterium
CCCGTAAAAAACAAGTGTCGAGGGGCTTCGTTGAGCAGTGCGGAAAAGGAATCCTTATCCGCAGACATTAAACCTCCTCCGAGGGCTGATCCAATATCAGGCGTGCCATCACGAGCCGCCCCTCTTGATCCGGATACCCGCCAGCCATCGCCCGCTTCCCATTTACAAATATCAACGGCAATCCCTCCGCACCCTCTGCATCCAGGAAGGCCTTCACCTCAGGATTTTGGATGAATGCAAGCGGTTGCTGAGCGAGATTAAATCGCTCAACCTTCACTCCCTTGGACTTCATCTGATCCAAAAATCCGGCGAACGATACAAGAGATGGGTCTATCTCGCTCCCACACACCCCGCTGGAGCAGCACATCGGCGGGTCGTAAATCTGAATGCTTAGTGATGATTTCATAATTTTATTTCTCCTTCCGCGTAAGCCCGGATCGTCCGTTCGCCCGCCCCGCTTCCAGCGCTTGCCGGTCGATTTTCATTTTTGCCAGCGCTTTCCGATCAGCCTTCATGCGGGGATCAGTCTGGGCACAGTCCTGCAGACACTGCAAATGCCGCACGAGCGCAGCAGGAGCCCGCGACGGCAGGCGGTAAACCATCCATGTGCCCGCACGCCGACATTCCACCATCCCATGCTTGCGCAGATAGGCCAGATGCTGGGATACTTTGGTTTGCGGGAGTTTCAGGATTTCCTGCAAATGACAAACACACAAGGGCCCGCCGCCGAGGAGATGAAGAATCCTTAGCCGGGTGACATCACATAGACATTGATAAATTTGAACCATCTCCATCGCACACCAAACATGCATCAGCGCGTATATTTGTCACGACATATACTCAAGTTGACGCATGAAACTTATGGGTGCACCGTTATTGAATTATGATCAGAGACGTTACCATCATCGGATCCGGCTGCGCTGGATGGACGGCTGCCATTTATGCCGCACGGGCAAGTTTGAACCCTCTCCTGATTACTGGCATGCAGCCCGGCGGGCTTCTTACCACCACCACGGTTGTCGAAAATTTCCCGGGATTCAAAGAGGGTGTGGATGGATACAATCTGATGGCCGAAATGCAGGCTCAGGCAGAGCGCTTTGGCACCGAAGTAAAGTTTCTCACGAAGGTCACTGCGGTGGATTTATCGAAGAAGACGTTCATGATCACTGTGGATGAGACCACCGAAATTGAAACGCGAACGCTGATCATCGCCACCGGAGCGCGACACCGGCATCTGGGCGTGCCCGGCGAACACGAACTCGAAAATAAAGGCGTCACGTATTGCGCAACCTGTGACGGAGCCCTTCCGATGTTTCGCAATCAGCCGCTGGTAGTCGTCGGTGGTGGCGACTCGGCATGTGAAGAAGCCATGTATCTCACCCGCTTTGGAAGCACTGTCTATCTGGTTCACCGGAGAGATTCGCTTCGCGCCTCGAGGATTATGGCAGATCGCCTCCTCGCAAATCCGAAGGTGCAGCCGGTATGGAATTCCGCCGTGGAAGAAGTGATCGGGGGAGACTCGGTAACGGGTGTCCGCATCAAGGATGTCCACACGGGAGTTGCCTCCACATTGGATTGTGCCGGTGTTTTCGTTGCCATCGGGCACGTGCCGAATACTGAGGTCTTCGCCGGGCAGATCAACCTGCATGAGAGTGGTTACGTCCAACAACATGAGGGCAGCCGCACCAATGTGCCCGGCGTCTTCGTGGCAGGAGATTGTGCGGATTCCGTTTACCGGCAAGCCATCACTGCCGCAGGCATGGGATGCATAGCAGCAATCGACGCCGAACGATACTTGGCAGCCCTGGACGCGGAGGCGTAATCAGGCCGCGAGTTCGTGAGAGTTTCGGTAGGCGTGATACTGGGGGTGAATGGTCGACTTACGGATCTACGTCAAGCGGCGCACTCTTGATACACAGACATATCACGATCCGGGTATTTCTCCAGCACATGCTGGAAAAGCGCTCCGCATTTTGCTTCGAACAACTCCGCCGTGTATTTTTCGGGTAAGCCGGCATCGAGCATCTTTTCGATTTCGAGACGCACCGCCGCGCGCGACGTGCGCTTATTTCGCCAAGCAAGCACCAGCAGCTCCGTTTTGAGTTTTGCCAACAGATCACGGCATATTTTCTTGATCATTTCTACTTCCTGCGGAGTGAGGTCAGGGCCGGGACGGGTGAGGACGTCGAAGACAGCCAGTTCTTCTTCACTGACTTTCTCGCGTAGGTGCCGCTGCTCTTCTGCGGTGAGCTCTTGTGTGAACAAAACCAACTCCGCAAACAACTGTTCGATGCTCATCGCTCCGCTATTGTACGCCTCGATCATTTTCTGAAATCGATCGAGGAAATCATAGCGGCTCGCGTTCAAGCGGATCAGGTTGTCGAGTTTTCGCTCGATGAGTGCGCGAAGCTTTTGCGTTTCGATGTTCTTTGTTTTGCTGCGCGCAAACTTCCGCTCTAGCTGGACCAGATTGATCTGACTAAGATCCACCGTCCTGGTGGCAGCGCCCAGCGGGACATGCGGTTCAGCGACAATTGCAGCATCCAGAATTACAGAAATTGCGTCCATCACTTCCTTGATGTTGACCGGGGCCTTCGTGGCTCGCACAGCTTTCGCCAATTCCGCTATGAGCTGCGCTTTCGGTGCCAGCGTCGGGATCACCGGATCCGGCATCACTGCTTTATACAGCCGAGCGACATCGTTGGCCTGCGCGAGGAACGAGTCCATTACCTCATCCGTCCTGACCAACTGGTTCACTGCAGGGATGAACTGTTGATATGTGCCTCCAAGAATCGCCTCCAGATCCACATTCTGTTTCCGGCAAAATTCTGCCACTTGCTCCAGCGTGATCCGCAGGGCTTCCACTAGTTCCTTCTTGTCCCTCACCGGCATCTCGCCGCCGGTGCCTGCGCCGTAGATCGCCAGCGCCTTCTCCAGTTCTTCGAAAACATTCGCATAGTCCACGATTAGGCCATTCACCTTCTCGCCGAACACTCGGTTGGCGCGGGCAATGGTCTGCATCAGCGTGTGACCGCGCATCGGCTTGTCGAGATACAACGTCGAGCAACTCGGCGCGTCGAATCCTGTGAGCCACATCGCGCAGACGAAGACCAGGCGGAACGGATCCTGCGGGTTCTTGAACTTGTCCTCCAGGTCCTCCTTCACCATTCGCTCGCGATGCTTCGTGATGTCGAAGCCCTTCTACTTCATCTCGGAAATCTCATTCTGCCCCGGCGATACGACCACCGCCATGTCCGTCTCCTGCAGGTTAACCAACCGGGCCAGCAGCATGGCATGATCGGGATGAGGGCCCACCATTCCTTCCAGCGCCTTCCGCACGCGGGCTTCCTCAGCCATCCACTCTGCGCGGACTTTTTCATACATGCGCAGCGTCGTCAGTTTGTCGATGGATACCACCATCGCCTTGCCTTGATAGCCGCGGTTCAGGAAATGATGCACGATGTCCTTCGCTACCGCGTCAAGCCGGTCATCCCGCGTGATCAGGTGATAGCGCTGGCCCAGCACGCGTTCCAGCTTTTCCTCCTGATCGTCATCCAGCCCGGCGTCCTCAATCGTTTGATAGATCTCCTCGTTCAGCTCTGGATTTGTGATCTGGAGTTCCGGCGTCCGGTTCTCGTAGAACAGCGGCACTGTCGCCCCGTCCTCCACGGACTGCCTGAAATTATAGACACTCACGTAATCGCCGAACACCTCCCGCGTCCGTTCTTCACCGACGATGAGAGGCGTCCCGGTGAAGGCCACGAACTTCGCATTTGGCAGCGCCGTGCGCATATTCATCGCCAGCGTGTCGTATTGGCTGCGGTGCGCCTCATCCGTCAGCACGATGATGTTATCCCGCTCCGACAGCACCGGATGCAGCGTCCCCGGCTCCGTGCGGAACTTGTGGATCAGCGTGAACACATAGCGGTGGTCCGCCCGCAGCAGATCCCGAAGATGGCTGGCGCTCGTCGCCTGGCAATGTCCTTCCGATGCCGCCCCGCAACTTGCGAAGGTCCGGTAAATCTGAGTGTCCAGTTCCGTCCGGTCCGTGATCACCACAAAGGTCCAGTTCCCCTTGAGTTTTCGGAAAACCTTCTCCGCGAAGAACACCATCGAGTAGCTCTTCCCGCTCCCCTGCGTGTGCCAGAAGACACCGATTCTTCCATCCTTCGATTCCTTCAATGCGTCCACCGCACGGTTCACTCCAAGATACTGGTGGTTCCTCGCCACCAGCTTCATAACCGATCCTTTAGTTTCGGAAAACCGGGAAAAGTTTTCCACAAGATCCAGCAGCCGCCCTTTCTCGCAAGTCCCGCGCAGCAGCGTCTCCAGCGAGATCGCGGAAACCTCGTCCTCACTCACCGCCTTCTTCCAATCACCGAAGTGCTCCCATTCTGCCGTCAGGCTGCCAATCTTGCTTTGCACGCCGTTGGACACCAGCAGCAGTGCGTTGAAGTGGAAAAGCTGTGGGATAGTTTCCTTGTAGTCGCAGAGGTTCTTATCGAATCCCTCGCGCACGTTCACGCCCGGCTTCTTCAGCTCGATCAATACCAGCGGCAGCCCGTTCACGAAGCCCACCAAGTCCGGCCGCTTCAAATAGAGTTCACCTGCCACCCATAGCTGCGAGGCCAGCAGGAAATCATTGTTCTCCGGCACCAGCCAATCGACCACGCGCACCATCTCCGTCCGCTGCCCGCCGTGCTCCCGATCCGGGAACGCAATCCTCAC
>JBDNGG010000381.1:0-2023 GCA_041689405.1 Terrimicrobiaceae bacterium
GGCGGGATGGTAATGCGGCCGCGATACACGCCATCTGGCAAAACCATCTTGCCGCCACCGGCTGCGATGATCGCATTGAGGCAGGAAGTGAAGGCCGCAGTGTTGTCCGTGGCGTCATCCGCGACCGCACCGTAGTCGCCGACCTTAAAGCTGCCCGCACGCAACGACGTGGATACCGCCAGCAGCAAGCCGCAGAGCGCTAGCAAGATGGCGGAGGCCAGGCTCCGAGTTTTCAGCAAAGGGTGTTTGCGGGTATTATTTTTGTTTCTCATAAATTTATGGTTCTTAAATTTCATTTTATTGGCGTGGGTTCCACCACCGCCGGAGGAAGGGCTCCAATTCTCGCGATCTGGATGCCAGTGCCGCCGTTGCGGGTGAAATCATCCACCGCGCCCACGTTGCCGCGGACTACCCATTGGCTGATATCGCCGGCGCCGAGGTTTCCGGGGTCGTTGAGATCGAAGACTGTCGATTGCCACTCGTTCTGGGCATTCGTCTGCCCCGGGCCGGTTTTTTCGATGTTGAGCTGCTCGATCAGGAAGCCGTGGCGTCCGGAAACGGTCACCGCGTGGGTGCAGCGTTGCGCGCACACCCGGCCGAAGCGTGACGCGTGGTTGGCGAGCGCGAAATCCAGTCCATTGAAGTTGGAACCGAGCGTGATGTTGTCGCCGTCGGTGTGTTCGTTGACGACGATGCCGGTGTGGTAGCCGGTGACGGCCACGTTGCGCAGGAGGGTGAGGGCGGCGTTGTTGTTGGCCGGTGTGACCAGGCCAGCAGTGCCGTGTGTGGGTTTTGAGGACTGCACGTTGTAGATCCCGGTGTTGACGAATACGTTTTCCAGTCGGCATTGCAGGGCGGGCCCTAGGTCGATGCCGGCGATGGCCGGGTTGTCGTAAGTCCGCACGTCGAGGTTGCGGAGGACCACATAAACCGCCGAGAATCCGCCATAGAGCGAAGCGGACGACGGGCTGGCGGAAATGACTGCGGCACCGGATGTGTCCAGGCATTTGACGATGGTGCCGTGGTTCTGCAGCGGGAAATTCCCGATGGTGCCCCAGACCACCGGCGGCTCGCCCTCGCCGACGATTTCCACGGTGATCCAGCTCGGGATGGGTTGGGAAACCGGTGGGATCACGATGCGCCCGCGATACACGCCTTCCGGCAGGAACATTTGTCCTCCACCAGCCGAGATCAGTGCCTTCAGGCAGGAAGTGAAGGCCGCGGTGTTGTCCGTGGCGTCATCCGCGACCGCCCCGTAGTCGCGGACGTTAAAAGTGGCGGCTTGGATCTGGATGGAGCAGGCCAGCAGCCATACGGCCACCCAGTTTCCGAGGCGGAACTTGCTGTTTGTTTCGTGGTGTTGGGGCATGGTGAATTTTCCCGGTTCGACGGAAATAAAAAAGGCCGGAACGCTGATGGAACCCTCCCCGGCCTGAGGAGGATAGCTAGGGAGGATGCGGCGATCAGGGCTTTGGCTTGTCGTGAACCGGGCGAATGCCAGCGATCTTGCGATTATTTGGTTTCATAGTTTCCGTTTTGGTTGGATTCGCTGTGGGTTGCTTGGTTGGGAGCCAATGGAAATTCCGCTCTGCTCTGGGTAAGGCTAACAAGTCCGATGGAGAATTGAAATAGACAGAAACCCTGTATTCGTTTCTATTCTTCCTGCAAGGAGAGTTTTTCCAACACAACTGGCATTGATCTACATCACCGAAATTAATTCATGATCATTTCCGCTGGCAAGAGCACTGAGAAAGACGGTCTGCGCATGGAGCGTGGGCCTAGGTTCCCGCATTGGACTGCGGGCTTTTTCCGGGGCGGTTTGACCGAAATTGTCAGCGGCGGACAGACATGGCTGCTCCCCGGGCACCATGCCGTGATCATAGCACCGGGCAACCCGTATGTGCTCACTCTCAAAAAACCGCAGAACGAGGTCTGGATGATTTTCGATCCCCGTCCGTATCTCCAAGAAGCTCTGCAAGCGGGACGGGGGAATGTCAGTTCATTTGCAGTCTCGTTTCCGGAA
>JBDNGG010000382.1:0-3774 GCA_041689405.1 Terrimicrobiaceae bacterium
CGATGCGGCTTCCGGGCAGTGTTTTAGTATATCGCCAGATATCACCCTCTTTTTTGAGGCCAAAATAGTAGAGCATGGCCGCGGGATCCGGGTTGGCCTGTTCAAACAGGCTCAGCTTGCTGAGCGGGAACCGACGCGGCATGACCGGCGTCCCGGCTTGGACCGGAACGGCGCCTTCTGGACGGTTCAGCTTCGTGTCGCTGGCAAAACGGATGGAGAGAAGCGCCGGGTTCATTTCGTTCGCATCCGGAACCGCCGGAAGCTTTGAACGGAAGGGATTCGGCTGGTAGGACGGGGCATCAATGTCGCGGCTGAATGTGGTCAGGTACGGCAGAGCATCTGGTGTCAATGGGCTGCCAGCACGGGTGGCATAAGCGATGAGATCCTGCCGATTGACGAAAGCCTGCTCACCGCTGGGAACGTAGAGGAAAGTGCGTTGCGGATCAAAAAGGCCGCCCGCCCCGGGCACAGAGCTGACGTTCCCCGCCGAGGTGGCCGAACGCCAGGTAACAAACTCCTGAAAGTTCGGTAACGCGACGTAAACCGGCAACGCCACGTCGCCGATCCCGTCCTTCAGCGAAACCTGGTGTAACCGACCGCGCCGTGCGTTTTCATCATCACTCAAGGCATTTCCGGCCACGTTGATATCAATCAAGCCGCCTATGTCGTAGATGACATAAGCATACCGGCCAATGACATAATCCCCGTTCGCTGAATCCGTGGAGCTCAAGTCGGTCAGGGCCGTAGCGGAAAAATCCGTGGGATTCTTGCCCTCCCGATCAAGATAGATCCAGTCCGGTACGGAGAAGGTGGCTTCTTCCGTTGCCGTCATCAATTGCGGAAACATCCATCGATCCTTGTTGAAAAACCGCCCAGCTCTCGTTGGCGCACTGGTGGAGATCGCCGAGGCCCGGGCGGCACCGGAGGTCGGACGGACGGTCAATGCGCGGTATCCTGTTCCAGAAACAAAGAACGGCAATGCGGACCGACTCACCTTGACGATGTTTTTGATCCCTTGATCTCCCACGCGCTGAGGAGCCATGGAAGGGGCCACCGGAACCGGAATACCGGGCTCGGTCACTGTGATGGGCTGCCGGATGGCGATCGTCGCATCGGGCATGGGATCCGCGACGGAACCCGCTTCGATCTCGTGCTGAATGTCATCGACAATAAAAGCCTCTGCCGTTCCGGCAAGAGTCTGTCCTTTCACGGCTGACGCACTGACCGAGCTGATTTGACGGTTGGAAACCGTTCCGGAGAGAAATGCGATCACCATGACCAGCACCAGCGCCAGCATTGCCAGGACAAAAACCAATGCCACGCCTCTCCTTCTTCCCCGCGAAAGGACGCGCTTCCGACTCGAGCTGGAGCAACCAGCGACCGAAGAGCGGAGCCTCCCGGCCCGCGACAGATTTTCCGTCATCGTGCCGCTTTTTGTTGGGAGGGCGGGGTATTTCGTGATCATTACAAATCGTGCAGTCAGTTATTTCGAGATCTGTTGACGATGCGGTTCATAGTTAGAAAGGTCTTTGCATGTGTATGCTTTCGGTCAAGCCATTTTTCTGACGCTTCAACGAGTGGGATGTGATTAAAACTGGATGAGGTAAGGGAGTCTAGTTGTTGAAGAGAGATTGCCAGAGATTGTTGGAGCGGAGGACGCGGAGTTTTGCGAGGCGCTGAGCGTTTTGGGGAAGCCACGAGGTCCCGGCTTTCTTGAGGTGGACCCCGGAATTCGGACCAGTGTGTAAGCTTTAAAAAGCGATGGCAGGGGGGAGTGGAAAACCGCAACCTGAAAGAACATCGAAAATGAAAGCCAAACGCAGAGGACACGACGTGACATTTGGGGCCCGAGTGGCGCGAATTGGACAAACCGGAGTCCGAGCGGGGAGGAACGAATAAACCGACAGACATCTTTTTCTTACGCCTCAAACTCTAACCTGAAAACACAGGGAATAAATATCGGCGTCGTGGAGAATGACGCGAAGACGCACGGGGCTGTCGCTGAGAGGGCCAACGTCGGTTCCGTGTTTCCACTGAACTGTATAATCCAGCATATCTCCAACAATCTCGTAACACTCCGCTTCCGTGTAGCCCGGCAGTGGGTTGCCGTCTGCGTCTTGAATTTCGACCCGTGCGCTGCCGCCAGCTGAGGTAGAAATATTCAAAGACAGTCGGTTGCCGGAGAAGGTCAGCGGCTTGGTGATCAATTCTCCGCCTTGCATCGGAGAATGAATGGAAACAAATCCATCGAGGCGCAAGGTGCAGCGTCGGAGTGTCGTGCTGTGTCCCCGAGCGTAATGTTCCGTAACGTACATCGACAACTCCTTGCCGCCACCGGGAAGATCGGAGTCGGTTTCGATCATTCCCCAGGCGAGAAAATTGTCGCCGTAGGTCCAACTGTCCTGACTGCGAAGGCCCGGGCGCAGGAACGCCTCCTGCCAGCGGTGGAAAACCTGTGCGTCCCGACTGCACATGAGGAGGGGCTCGGTCAGCACGGTGCCGAATCTCCCCATCGCCGTCTTGCGCTGCAGGCGGTGTTCAGGTTCCGGAAGTGCTTCGAGGGTGGGGGACCAGGGTCGGTCGATATAACGGGTGGGGAATCCAAGCCAGAGGTGCGGAGCACGGTAATAGCGAACCAAGTTATTGTCGTAGAGATGCACCTGGGGAACGTCTCCAAAATCCAGCTCCACCGGTTCCGTCCATTTTTTCAAGTCGGTCGATGTGGCGGTCATAATGTTGCGGATCCCCTTGTAAACCCCCTCGGTGTAGTGACGGAGAAAAATGCGGTAATAGCCCTCTTCGGGAATCCAGTGCACCGTATTGTTTGAATCGAGTGAATATCCACCCAGAAAGGGTTCCTTGGAAACCATGGACCAATGGATTCCATCGGGTGAGGCCATCAGGTAAAGGCCGTGATGGATATAGCGCCACCCGCCACCCACCGCCTTCCACCTCTGGTCGGGATGGCAGGCGGGGTTGGTATCCAGAAATGGCGAAAACCCGTGCATGCCAAGATGATCGTCACCTATGCCCATCCAAATGATGTTGTTCTCGCGGCTCCCCGCGTATTCGAATGAGTTTACGGGCAACCGCTCCCAATGAATCCCGTCGGTGCTGTCTGCCAGGCACATGGTGGGAGGCTGGGAGGGTTTAGATCCATCGAAATCGTCCAAGTCGATCTGCCATCCGCGATAGTAGAGACGGTAGCCCCGGCCCCCGCGGATTACGGTCGGAAAGCCGCCGCAGCAACCTTCCCACGGCTTGTCGGTCACGATCGCCGCCTCGCGGCGGATCGGACTATGCAGATGCTGCTCCGCCCCGCCGACAAGGCGGTCGATCATGTAGTCATCGATGAACAATTCTCTTCGGTTTCCAATTTCCAGAGTTTTCATGGTTATTTGCCCGGGATCAGGGTGTGGAGGTTGGGCCTGGCGCACTCATAGCCGGGATCTCTGTGCGAAACGGGCCCGCCGGGAGGTCGTTTGCCCCCCAGAGGTTTGCGGTGGGGTTGTCCGCCCATGCGTAACGAACGGCACGCGGTGAGGGCACCCCGGGCGATGACACCACGACCTGCGAACCATAGATCCGGGCATTCGCCCAATGCCAGACCCCGTCCTCACCCGCGAGCTCGAACCCTTCCAGTTCCGAATCCGGGCTGTTGCGCACCAACGGCTCATATTTCGGCGGGATCTTTGACAGGGCATGCTTTTCCGGCAACGGCTTCGCCGCCAGCCCCCCGGCGGTGTCGGAAAAACTCAGAACCGCCTTGCCGTC
>JBDNGG010000383.1:0-5670 GCA_041689405.1 Terrimicrobiaceae bacterium
ATCCCTAAACACCGCATCGATCTTCGGCCTCCTGAAGCCGGGTGCCAAGGATCCCGTCTGAAAAGGTAACTGTCTCAAGCTTCATTGGCGTAGCGCCCGAAATCCCGCTCTATTCTTTAGACAGCGGACTGCGTCGTCGATCTACGCGAAAGACAAGCAGACCAAGCACCGTAATCCCAAACATCCAAGCTGTAACCGCAGGTTCAGGCACGCCAACAATCACAAACGAATGCGCACCATTGGAGCCGATCGACCAAGTTGACCCTGAATTCTGGCTAATCCACTGATTTCCAAATGATCCAAAAGCGGTGGTAGCTGGCGTTATCGTGGGGTTTGAGCGGTTCCAAGTGAACGCAGGGTCGCCGTTCGTCGCTTTGATCACAAGCCAGTATGTCGTGTTGGCAGTAAGCTGAATACCGGCGGTAGTGAATTTGAAATTCGACGCGGTGTTAGTGGTTGAGGTAGGAGAAGTAAAATTACTGGCGACCTAGTTGCCTGGCCTGTCTGTACCCGTTGAGGTGAAGACTCAGTTCCGCGGTGTCCGTGGATGTCTCGTAATTCAGCAACCTCAAATCGACCTCAGTTACCAGGAACGATGAAGCTAAGGTCGTGAACGAAACCGCGCGCTGCCCGGAACTACTAACGCCCCCGCCTCCACCATCGTTGGAGGGCAGATTCGTCAGAAGCGTCAGTTGGGCCAGCGCCCCCCTAGGCATGGCGAGCGCCGACACGAAAATTAGCGCTGGCACTAGGTGTCTTAAGATGATCAAGACACGAGGTTGAATCTAAGCTCGTTCGCGTCAAGCGGATCGTTGATGCAATTACCGACGCGCGATATCGGGGCAAATATTCTTCAGCAATGCTTCCGAATTGATGTGGTCAGATTACGGCCATTAACGCGGTCATTGATCCCTGCATATTTTTTCGGATAAACTGTGAATCGTCTAGCCAAATGAAATACAATGCACACGGGCAGCATTTTTTATTACCCCTTCACTTTCCCTTTGCGATGAGCCGTTCTGCGGCACTGACACCGGATAGGTAGGCACCGTGCACCGTGGCGAAATCTTTGCGTGAAGTCGCCTCGCCTGCAAAGAAAATACATCCGTGCTCGGTGGCTGCGAGCGAGTCGCGCATTTTGGGATTGGAACCCACGGCGTTATAGGAATAAGAGCCGCGGAAAAATGGATCTTCAGCCCAGCGGGTTACCAACGCGCCGGTCGGCTCCGGGATAGCATTCCCAAAAACCCCGCGCAGTGCCCGCATCGCGCTCTGGACCGTGGCGCCATCGTCAAGACGCTCTAATTTACTCGCAAAATCCGCAGCGTTGAATCCGATCAAAACCGGTTGTTTGCAAGAGTTCATGAGGCTGACCCATTCCGTCCAACGTCCAGGTTCCTCTGGGACGACTTCGAGCCAGTCAACATCGGCAGGCCAAAACGGGCGTTCAAAACGCAAAATGCATTTATTGAGCAATCCCATGCCTAGCGCGCGAATAGCGTTGCGTTTCTCTGCCGACAATACCGGCGCAAACTCGACGCTTCCGGACTTTAGCACTCCGAGCGGAAGCGTGACGACGCAATGCTTCGCGACGTAGCGTGAGCCGTCAGCCATTTGGGCAGCGACCTCACCGCCGGTGACCGTGATTTTTGTGACAACAGCATCCTTTTTGATTTCAAGACCACTCGCCAAGTGCTCGGCCAGTGAGCCATATCCGCCGGGGAAAAGTACGTCGCCGCCACCAAACTCGCGACTCGCTTCAAACCACCATGCCGAGAGTCGGTTTGCCGGTCCTGCATATTCATGCTCGTAGAGGCTGTTGATTAAAAAATGCGCGAGCTGACGAGAGTCATCGTCGCTCTTGCACCCTGCAAGCACGCCTCCGAGCGCGTCGAGCACAGAGCGGTCAGGTTCCTTTTCACCAGCGGCATCCAATGCAATCCGAAATGAGTCTGAGATTTTTAGAAGTTTTCTCTGGGTTTTTGCGTCGAACTTCCGCCCATCTGCAAAAACTCTTATCGCCGAGTCGTATGAAGTTTCGACGATTTTCGCCCCAGCCTCGCGGGCAAGCGCAGTGAGCGGATTTTTATTGATACCGTGAATCCACGACGCACCCAGATCGACTGGACAGTCCGGCCATTCACGAGAAGTAAAAACCCTGCCTCCGATCTCGGAGCGACCTTCGAGTAATAAAGGACGGAGCCCGGCTTTCACGAGGCGAGCACCCGCGGCCAAGCCAGCCATCCCCGCCCCGATGACTAAAACATCCGCTCGGCCAAGATCGGCAGGTAGCCCACCGGAGGAACGCGCGGCGAGCACGGAGACACCAGCTCCCGCCCCCAGGATTTTCAAAAACTCTCGCCGAGAAAACATCCCGAAAAATTATTTTACGCAAAACAAACTCGCAAAACAAATATAGCGCGGAATCGACTTAAATGAAATGACACCCAAGGGAGCGACAGGATCAGGTCAGCGTGCAGGGCACTGGATCCACTGAAGCATTTCCTCAAGGCCGGTTGGCCGTTGGGGCAAATATTCTTAACTCATGGATCCGGATTGATGTAATCCGATTTGAGCAAATAACCCGGTCCTTAATGCTGATACATTCCCTGGGTAATATCTAAGGCCTCAAGGAATCCGCCAAAAAGCTGCCCAATGCTACCCATTTTTCGCGCGAACCGGTCCGGCCTGCAGCGGGAACCGGGTGAGCGTCACCAGATCCATCGGCGGGGACTGTAGGCGAAGACAAGGACGGCGGATGCAGCGGCGCTACTGACGACGACGACTCCAAAGACGTCTTCGATCGGTATGAGTCCGAAGAGCCAAATACCTACGACCCGGGTGGGGTCGTAGGTCCAAGCTCCCCAAGCGGCACCGATGGGATCGGTGGCGAGGAGCCACAGAATAGCGAAAATGACAACCCTAAGAATCGTACGAAGCTCGCGGCGGAGGAAGTCAGTGTTCCGGGCCCACAGGATTGAGTGGAATACCACGCCAGCAGCAAGAAGCATTCCGAACTGCGAAAACGGCGTCAACACCAGCGCAGGAGCGAGCGGGAGCGACTGCTCGTGCGCAGGTCGGTCGATGCCCGTCGGATTCGGTGCGCCCGGTCGCAGGATAAGCGTCAGTCCGGCGAAGAGAAACGTGACACCAAGGATCCAGAGCCATTCTTCGAGCGGAAGCCCGAGAAAGACGATGCCGGTCTGGTGAATACCGTTAAACGACCAGAAACCGAGTTGAATGGCGGAGAAATCCCAGGCCCATCCACCGCAGGCCGAGCCTAAGAGAGTCCATGCAAGCGCGCGGCGTTCCCGCCACCAGATTTTGCCGCCGATCACAGCGAGGACGAGGATCGGAAGGCCAAGGAACAAGCCAATCCAAATCAAATACGTATTGGGTCCGAACATCAGAAGCATTACGTCAGCCGCAAAGGCCGCGGATCGGATTCATTCCATCAATCGGGTATAGGTTACTCTTCTACCTATTCTTGTATCGTGGGAGATAGGTCGATGGCGTGGTTGGGATTTTCCTCCCCACAAAACCGGTTGAGTAATGCGTGCTCAACCGTGTTCTGGCGGGAATTTTCCACTTTTAGAAACTAACGGTGACATTTACTCCGATGGCCAGAGCATTTGGCACCGATCGGTCACCGCCGGGATGGACGATGTATTGCAGGGCAGGCTGCAATGTCAGTCCGGGTGCGATGCGGCATCCGTAGGATAGTTCCACGGTCATCTCCTCATTCTGCACCGCAGTGGAGTTTGCCTCCTGTGCAGATTGCAGGTTACTGCTGTAAGCTCCATAGGCTGCACCAAGCGCGATAAAATCCTTGGGCCGGGATGCGAGCGGGCCATAGGCAACCACGCCTGCATCGAAGAAAAATGGCATGGGGCTCACACGCTGGTCCGGCGCAACGACGGTAGCTGCAAAGATTCCCAAGTGACGCTGTTCGCCCGGAGTTCCCCAGCGAACAAGCATCTGGTCTGCGATAGCATAAAATCCGTGGATGCCGCCCGTCGTCGAAGATGAGCCGAACTCGGCAGTTCGTCCTCCATTGAAATAACCGCCGATTTTCAAGTTTCCCGGAAGTGCTTCGGAAAATATTCGCGCAGTATAACGGTATCCCGCTTCTGCAATAACGAACGGAGGGCCTTTGAATGTGAAATCGAGTCCGTAGCGATTTGCATCCCCGACGGCTGGATCCCCGTTGTAAATGCCGACCATCGTGTAAAACGACTTGTTCGGTTCGAATTTAGCGCGGGCGCCCCATGTGGTGAGCGGGTAGCCGAACGCACCTGGTGCGTTGAGAAAAATGCCAATCGGAACCAGATTGAATGCGACCGAACTGAAGGCCGTGAAATATTGCGACGCGGCAAATTCCTCGCTGTAAACACTATTGATTGTTAGCCGGCCCGCACGAAGGCTCAGCTTGTCATCGAAGAATTTCTGCGTGTAGGAGAGGTAGGTCAGGCGCGGGCCAACGGGTGCCACATCGGCAAGCTGGATGGGAAAGGAATTTCCAACGTCGTCCTTCGACAGGCTGTTTCCAGTATTCAGAGCAAATCCGATATCGAATTCGCCACCCGGCAATCCGGCGAGTTTTCCCATGTCCAGATTCAGATCTACACAAAGCAGGCTATAGTTGGTAAACCCCTGCTTCTGCCCACCGGTGACATTGCCGAACGGGTCGGTAATGAGGAGCACTCGTGGCTTGATGCCATGCGAGGCGAGTAGTGGGCGCAGGCCTGCCCAATTGCCGAGTAAATAATCTCCGGTGTATCGATTGCCCGGACCATCCTCTAGTGCCGAACGCATGTCGTCCAGTAACAACCCTGGGAACTCATCCGCAGGTTCCGCTAGGCAGAATGGTGCCGTGGCGCAAAGGAAAAAAACGGTCAGCACGAGTGCTGACCGTCGCGTTATTCTGTCTGTGTGCGCCGGGGGCCGCTTAAGCGAGGCTGGGATAGACCGGCGAGTAGACATGCTGGCGGATAAAGGCCTCCATATCGGCCGGACGATCTACCTGGGCGAATCCGCTGTCGAACACGAGCTTTGCGACCCGCGCGGCAATCTTGATCTCGACTTCGAGGATGTCCGACTGAGGCGGGAAAAGCATGCCGAGTGCGAGTTGCTCTGGAGTCACGAGATCCGCGACGGCATGGGCGGACTCAATGAACATCTCGTCGGTCACGCGTCTTGCATGCGTGGCGTAAATCGCCATTCCCACCGCCGGGAAAATATACAGGTTGTTCGCTTGTGATGGCAGCAGCACTTTATCGCCGAGGTGCACCGGCGGGAACTGCACGCCTCCGGCATAAACCGCCTTGCCATCCGTCCATGTGTAGGCATCTGTCGGCAGGACTTCGTGTTTTTCGCTCGGATTCGAAAGCGCGAAAATGATCGGGCGCTCGTTGTGCCGCGCCATGGCTTCCACCACCTCTTTGCTGAACAACTTACCCACCGTGCTGACCCCGATAATGGCTTGGGGTTTAAAGTCCTCGATGGCTGCAACGATCTCCGGGTACTCGGTCTGAAGATCGAGACAATTGAAAGGTTTGCTCGGAGCAATCTTATGAGCGAAAGGCAGTTTGTGGGCTTCGAGGCCGGGACGTCCGGCATAAACAATTCCCTTTGTATCGAACAAACGGATTTTTTCGCGGGCCTGTTCGA
>JBDNGG010000384.1:0-3294 GCA_041689405.1 Terrimicrobiaceae bacterium
CGCAGCGGGAATGACCTCCACTATCGCGGATATGATATTTTGGATCTGGCGTCCCAGTGTGAGTTTGAGGAAGTGGCCCATCTCCTCGTCCACGGGACATTGCCGACCGAGGCGGAATTGAAAGCTTACAAAGCTAAATTGCGATCCCGCCGCGGAATTCCCTTGGTGGTGCGCCAGGTCTTGGAAGCCCTTCCGGCTGCAGCCCATCCTATGGATGTGATGCGCACCGGAGTTTCGGCCCTCGGTTGCACCTTGCCGGAGAAAGATTCCCATGGTGCGACCGATGCGCGCGAGATCGTGGACACCCTCCTCGCGTCGTTGAACTCGATGTTGCTCTATTGGTTCCACTTCGCCCACCACGGCCGCTGCATTGATGTCGAGACCGACGACGGTTCCATTGGCGGGCACTTTTTGAAACTTCTCCACGGCCAGGAGCCGCCAGATTCCTGGGTCCAAGCCATGCACGCTTCGCTGGTTCTATATGCCGAGCACGAATTTAATGCCTCCACCTTTACGACCCGGGTCATCGCCGGAACGGGATCGGATTTGTACTCCGCCATCGCGGGAGGAATCGGGGCTCTGCGTGGTCCCAAGCATGGTGGAGCCAACGAATTCGCTTTTAATATTCAGAAACGCTATGCCACCCCGGATGAAGCTGAGGCGGACATCGTGCGGCGGTTGGCAGCCAAAGAGGTCATTATTGGGTTTGGCCATCCGGTCTATACCGTCTCCGATCCTCGCAATGAAGTGATCAAAAACATAGCCCGCTCCCTTTCCGAGGAGGCTGGCGACATGAAAATGTTTGAGATTGCCGAGCGCATTGAAACTGTCATGTGGCGGGAAAAGAAAATGTTCCCGAATTTGGATTGGTTTAGCGCCGTCTCTTATCACCTCATGGGGGTGCCGACCGCGATGTTCACTCCGCTCTTTGCCATTGCCCGCACCTCGGGATGGGGTGGGCACATTATCGAACAACGGATCGACAACAAAATTATCCGCCCCAGCGCGAATTACACAGGTCCCGAAAACCTCAAATTCGTGCCTCAAAACAAACGCTAAATTCTTCCACTTTCCACTTTTTCTTATGTCCTCGACCAACGCCCAACGTGCCGAGCCTGACGCTCTTTTCCAACAAATCGCCGATTATGTCCTCGCGACCGATCACATCACCAGCGAGGAGGCGATCGAAACCGCCCGCCACTGTCTAATGGATACGCTGGGTTGTGGTCTCCTGGCGCTTTCGTATCCGGCTTGTGTGAAATTGCTTGGACCGGTGGTGCCGGGCGCCGATCTTCCCGGGATCGGGGCGCGGGTGCCGGGCATGAGCTATGAGCTTGAGCCTATTCAGGCCGCGTTTAATATCGGGACCATGGTGCGCTGGCTGGATTTTAATGACACTTGGCTAGCTGCCGAATGGGGGCATCCGTCTGATAATTTGGGAGGTATTTTGGCGGTGGCGGATTATCTCAGCCGCAATTCCGAGGATCCCTTTAGTCTTCGGGATATCCTCGTGGCGATGATTCAAGCACATGAGATTCAAGGCATCCTCGCCTTGGAAAATAGCTTCAATCGGGTTGGGCTCGATCATGTCCTCTTGGTGCGGGTGGCATCCACGGCGGTGGTTACCCGAATGCTCGGCGGGAGCCGTGCCGATATCATCAATGCGCTTTCCCATGCCTTTATCGATGGAGGAGCGCTCCGCACCTACCGTCACGCCCCCAATACGGGATCGCGCAAAAGTTGGGCCGCAGGCGATGCCACCAGTCGGGCCGTTCGGCATGCTTTTTTTGCTCTCAAAGGAGAAATGGGATATCCGAGTGCGCTCACCGCCAAAGGCTGGGGCTTTCAAGACGTCCTCTTCAATGGACAGCCGGTGCGGGTGCCCGAACAGGGCTTTGGCAGCTATGTGATGGAAAATGTTTTGTTTAAGATTTCCTTCCCGGCCGAGTTCCATGCCCAAACTGCGGTGGAGGCAGCGGTGACCCTTCATCCGGAAGTGAAGGACCGTCTTGATGAAATCGAACGCATCGTGATCGAAACGCAGGAAAGCGGGAAACGCATTATCGATAAAAGTGGTCCCCTCGACAATCCCGCCGATCGCGACCATTGCATCCAATACATGGTGGCAGTGCCGCTTATTCAGGGCACATTGACGGCGGAAGATTATGAGGATGCGGTCGCTGCAAATCCCCGCATTGATGCCCTCCGGGCGAAGATGGAGGTGGTAGAAAATGCCGACTTTACGAGGGACTATTTGGATCCCGAGAAACGTTCTATCGGCAATGCGATCCAAATTTTCTTCAGCGATGGCAGCGCAACCGAACGGGTCGCGGTGGAGTATCCCATCGGCCATCGCCGTCGTCGGGCGGAAGGGATTCCGATCTTGGAAGAGAAATTCGAACGCAACCTGCGCGGCCGCATCCCGGCCCGGCGGGCGGATGAGGTTTTGGAAATCCTCCACGGCAAGGATCTCGATTCCACCTCGGTTTCGGAACTGATGGATTTACTGACTATTTGAACCGACGATTATTAACTGATGTCTGAGAATCATCCTCGCTCTGAATCGGCTCCGAATGTCGGTCTGCCGTCCTCCGGGACCGTGACCGTCGAACGAACCGGAGCCATTGTCACGGTGATGTTGTCCCATCCGGGAAAACTCAATGCCATCTCGGTGGCGATGTGGAGGGAACTCGGATCACAGTTTGCAGCCCTGTCGGAGGATCTCACTGTGCGGGGCATTTTGATTTGTGGAGCCGGCAACGATTTTGCGGCCGGTGCCGACATCGGAGAATTTCCGGTCGAGCGAGGGGATTTGGAGAGCGTCATTCGATATCATGAGGAAATCCTCGCGCCGGCACTGCGAGCGGTGGCCGAATGCCCACATCCGACGGTGGCGGCGATTGCTGGTGTTTGTGTGGGTGGAGGATTGGAGCTTGCCTGCCAGTGCGACCTTCGCATTGCGACCACGTCGGCTCGTCTCGGGGTACCCATTGGGCAACTGGGATTCCCCATGGCTCCGGAGGAATTTCGGGGATTGCTGGCCGTAGCTGGGCGGTCATTGACCTTGGAACTCCTTCTGGAAGGCCGTATTTTACCAGCTCCAGATGCGCTGGCCAAAGGACTTCTCACCCGGGTGGTAGCGGATGATGCGCTCGATGCGGCCATCGGGGATTGCTTTCAGCAAATTCTCAAAGGTTCGCCCGAAGCCGCGCGCCACAATAAGGCCACCCTCCGCCGGTTGATGCCTGCGACCGAACCGTGGACCTCCGAAGAGCGGCGCGCTTTTTATGCGTC
>JBDNGG010000385.1:0-1108 GCA_041689405.1 Terrimicrobiaceae bacterium
CGTTCCCAATCCACACCGACAAATAAGATCACGTTTCCTTTTCTGGAACTAAAATCCACGACATCCGGCAACTCGATATTGCATCCGGAGTGCACGGTGACTACGCGATCTGGAGCAATGCCATAATCCTCGATCACCGACGTGCGCGCAAATCCGCTGGATACAAACGTCGTCGATGCATTCTGATACAGCCGAAGTTCCATGTCCCGCCATGCTTGCGGGACGGCCATGGACGGTTTCGGCATCGGGTAGCGACGATTGGCGAGATACGTATGGTCGGTATATAAAAAATGCGGAATCCCAGGTGCGGAGGCATCGAACAACGATTGGGTTTGAAAAGTAAATGCCGTTTCCGAAGCCACCACGTGCTGTTTCGACCAATCACTCACAGCACGCAACACACATGGCAGCCGAGGAAAAAAGTCTCGCGGTGGCTGCCGGTTCGCAACAATCGTCTTGCCGTAACGCAGAAGCGCTTCGACCGTCGCCCGGAGGCGGAGCGCCGGGTCAGCACCCACGATATCGCGCTCGACATCGACCGACTGCCAATCGAAGTCCGGCATTTTCGCACGCAGCTCACACCACATCACATCGTTGATCAGCGAAAATGAGCCAATCCTGAAAAAAACCGCTTTCACGAAGCCTTCCCCGATACAATGGATTGCACGGCCTTCAGGTGTTCCCCCGCCACGTGGTCGGTGGAATAGCACCGTTCGACCACATCGCTTGCAGCTACGGCACGCGCAGCGAGCGTGGATGGATCAGACATTTTTTCGAAGGCAACTTGCCACTCAGCATCTGATCTACAAATAGTCACCGCCCCGTCGCTCGCCGCCGCGGCAACGGACTCATAGCTTGGCACCGGACTGGCAATCGCAGGCAGCCCGCACGCCATTCCCAACGTGATTTTCCATTCGGTGTGAGACCGATTGTATGGCGCATCCAACGTGCGCGGAGAAATGATAATCCCACCTGCGGCATACTTTCGCAGAAGGTCTTTCACGTCCTGAAACGGATGAACCGTGTGCGGGGTCTCCGCAAGGAATTGCTCAAACTGAGTGCGCACATCTGGTGTCCAAGTTTGCCTTGCACTCAAGTCATCGGTGAC
>JBDNGG010000386.1:0-2318 GCA_041689405.1 Terrimicrobiaceae bacterium
AGTCGGCAGGGAGTGCGAGCGGTGGCTTCATTGCGGTGTTATTTGTCATGTTTCTGGGGGAGAGTTTACAGACTCGCGGAAGTCCGACTATGACGCGAGTCAAGAAACCGTACGAACTACGAACGGAAATTTTCCTCCGGCAAAGCCGCCGTGCGTAATACCGCAACGTCGATATCCTGCTGCGACGAAAAAATCCGCCCCGACCAACCTGAACCCATCACCACGATCGCGTAAATCGAGGACGCCGGAGCTTTCCGCCTGACTGTCCCCCGTCTTAGCCGTGTGCCTTCCGGAAATCCTCGATTTTCCGGATGGATAACCCCGCTGACTTGTTAAAGTCAAAATCATCTGGAAACATTAACGCCGAAGACTAAATTCCGGATAGAAACCGACACCTTCATCTTGGAAATACACCGGATGATGGAGGAATTGATGAACCGCGATAACTACGATATTGCCGCGATGGTGAGCGAAACTGGCGCCCGCCAAGGTCAATCTGGAATCAATGTCGTTGACCGCTCTGGCAAGGAGCCCATTTTTTCGAGCTGCTATTCGCCACGGCCTATACATTCGGATACATAACAAATTTAGCTAGAGCGCATTACGTGTTAACGGCTGAAATCGGCTGACTATTTTTGAAACGCATTCAGATAACACCATGAAGGGCATGAAGAGCATGAAGGAAATGCGATGCAAGGTGTACTCAATATAATTCTCCTCCCCTCTTCATGCTCTTCCTGCTCTTCATGGTGAAAATCTCGTTTCTTCGTGAGTTGGCTGTACGAAGAACCCCTGAGGCAGGTTTTATCTTCCTTTTTAGCACGAAAACCCGTGCCGGAACGCTTTGCACGCGGAGTCTCCGCCATAATCGCATTGAAAGTTCGGTTTGCAGAACCGAATTTTCAATGTAAATTATTTGATGATTCATCGAAAAAAAGAATTAATTGAACTGGACGGCCTGCTGAAACGGCATCGGGTCGTTGGTATCATCGGTGCGAGGCAGGTCGGTAAATCGACGCTAATTGAGGAGTATCTTAAAACTGTATCGGTGCCGACACATACGTTCGATATGGAAAACCCGGATGATCAGGCTCGTCTGGCAGAACCCATGCTGGCGCTGAAGGGATTGACTGGACTCGTGGTTATTGATGAAATTCAGCGCCATCCTGATCTGTTTCCGGTTTTGCGTGTGCTGGCAGACCGCAAGCCCAACCCCGCCCGGTTTTTGATTCTGGGAAGCGCATCGCCCGAACTGCTGAGGCAGAGTTCAGAGTCGCTGGCGGGGCGGATTTTTTATCATGAATTGGGCGGGCTCTCGCTGGAAGAAGTGGGAGTTGGGCATGGGGACAAGCTCTGGTTGCGCGGCGGGCTTCCTCTCTCCTATCTAGCGCGCACGCACCGGGAAAGTTTTGAAAACCGCACGGGATACGTAAGAACATTTCTCGAAAAAGATCTTCCGCAACTCGGAATCAATGTGAGTGCTTCCACGATGCGCAGATTTTGGACGATGTTGGCGCACTACCATGGACAAACATGGAATTCATCCGAGCTTGCGCGGGCATTCGGTGTTGCCGACACAACCGTACGAAACTACCTCGACCAGCTCACCGCAGCATTGGTTGTGCGGCAACTGCAACCGTGGCACGAAAATATTTCCAAGCGACAGGTCAAGTCGCCCAAGGTTTATATCGCCGACAGCGGCATCCTGCATACACTTCTTAACCTACCCGAACCGGCCGATCTCAATGCACATCCCAAAAGCGGTGCTTCATGGGAGGGGTTTGCGATCGACCAGATCATCCGGCATCTCGGAGCCCGTCCAGAAGAATGCCATTTCTGGGCAACTCACACCGGCGCTGAACTCGACTTGCTGATTGTGAGGGGTCGCAAACGCTACGGCTTTGAAATCAAACGAACCACCGCTCCGAAAATAACCCCTTCCATGCGAAATGCCCTCCAGGATCTAAAATTGACAACACTGGATATCATCCATGCGGGGGAGCACACCTTTCCCTTAGCCGAGAACGTCCGGGCAGTACCCCTGAATCACCTGTTAGAAGATATCGCTCCGCTTTGACCTATAAAACCATGAAGAGCATGAAGGGAATGCAATGCAAGGTGTGCTCAATGTAATTCTTCTCACCTCTTCATGCTCTTCCTGCTCTTTATGTTGAAAATTTCGTTTCTTCGTGAGTTGGCCCTGGCCATTTGCGCAGAACGATTCTTCCACATGGACATTTTGCGTCCTTACAAAACGGAGACAGAATTTTATACAATCGGAGCCGTTTACTACTGCGCGATAGACCATTCCGAGGGAT
>JBDNGG010000387.1:0-2714 GCA_041689405.1 Terrimicrobiaceae bacterium
AGGCGCGAGAGGAAAAGAAAGAGCTTCTCCGCAGCGCGGCAGCGCGATAGGCGATCACGTGGTAAAACAATGTAACCAGTTCTATTCGCCTTGCGCGGACGAAGGCAAAGGGGGAGATTCCCTCTCATGTCCTATCGTCGCCGACCTTCTTGAAACTCGGGCTTGACAATGCCCAACCATTTCCCGATAGTGCGTTGAACGAATAGTTGTGCGTTAAAAGAACTTTTAAAATCAATTGATCCCATTAACCCGGTGATGGCGCAACCTCATTTTTCATCGATATTGCACCGGAAAGAGTCTGGTGCGGCCTTGGTTTTTGTGCTGGCGATGTTGGTTCTGATCCTCGTTGTGGTGCTGGCATACTTTTCTAACGCGATCCAGAACCGCCAGATTAGCTCGGCCAGCGCGTCGAAAGCTAAAGCGCAGTTTCTGTCCCGAGCAGCGTCCGCTTACATTTTGGACGACATCAAGCACGAGATCGATGCCGGATCGATCGAAGATCCCATGCCCAAAGCGACGGTCGGCATCCGGCAACCCATTACGGTGACCACACCCGGCATTCCGGTTCCTGTAGCCCCTTCCATGGCTCCTCAGCGCGTGGGAGATCAAGGGATCAAAAATATTGTCAAGGTGAGCCGGTCCGCATTGCCGTTCTTTGTTTCCGGAACCGGGTATCGAGCTTTGACCACTCGTCCGACCTCCGGCGCGGCCCGGGCCTCTGCGATCTCCACTACCGCGCCAACAAAGGCTGGGCGGTTTTTCAGCAAAGATCGATGGATGCTTCCGCAATTGATGACGACAACGGAAGAAGCCACATTCTCAGACTCTGAACCGGACTGGATCTATATTGATAGGGAGGGTAAGAATCCTACGGATTTTTCCGCTACGGCCCTGACCGACTTGAGCTCCACGGATCCAGAGAACGGAGATCATGTTATCGGCCGCTATGCTTATGTCATCTACGACATAGGCGGCTTGATTGATATCAACGTGGCCGGAAATGCCTTGAGTGATGATGAAAACACCCGGCGCGGTCGCTTACACCAGGTTTCGCTGAAGGATGGGATCGGCGACGTGGCGTTACCGAACTTTCAGGAGTTTGTTACCTGGCGTTCGGCCACCTCGGCGGGGAACGCCAGCTCTGTGCCCGGGGCGGGCGGCCTTTTTGATCCGCAACGCACTTTCCTCGACGTTCCCAGCGGTGAGCAGGCCTTCGTCAATCGGCAGGATCTCATCGCTTATGCCGCCCGTGCTGGCAGCCCATTGACACCAGATGCTCTGCCGTATCTGACCACATTCAGCCGCGACATTGATGCACCGTCTTACCAGCCGAATCCCTCCCGTTCAAAGCTTCCGGCGGTTCCGGATGCGAACGAAATGAACCCGGCGCTTCTCTCCATCCGTTTTGCCGACACTTCCGAAATTATTTTGAAACGTCCGGAAGGCGACGTCCCGGTCAAAACCGGGATGCCCGTCATGCCTCGACGGTTCCCGCTCAGCAAGCTCAGCCTCCTTGAGCAGGTCGCTACGGATCCCACTACCTATGCTGCGAACAAGGCAGCGATAGAATATTATTTTGGTCTGATCAAAGTAGAGCCCGACTCCTCCAACCCCACTTGGCGATGGCAATACACAAAAACGCTGACCGGAAGCCGCATTGCCAACTTGTCCGAAGTGGCGGACGACGTGGACGCAGATGGCAAACATCGCGAGCCCAATTTCTTCGAGATCCTTCAGGCAGTCATTTATACCGGTTCTTTGGGCAAGACCGCGCCTGACACCTTCACATTTGAGGCGGCGGAGGACGCGTTGCAGAATCTTCAAGTGATGCAGATTGGAGCCAACATCATCGACCAAGCGGACGCAAACGATAGACCGACTGCCATCGATTACCTATCCGGAGCTCTCAAAGATTTTTTCAATATTTATGGAGTCGAAAAGCTGCCTTTCATCAGCCAAATCGCAGTAGTGGGCTGGCGTCCTCGCGACAATCGAAATCTTTTCCAAGCTTGGGCGGTGTTTGACGTGTGGAACCCGCACCAGAACGCTGCAACCCCGCCTGTTGGTGTGGACGGATTCCGTATCCTTCCAATCAGTGAGCTTGCGCGAGGAAGAGTTATTCTGTCCTATTATCTCGACCTAACAACATCAACATCAACCCCGACGACGGTGGCGCTTCGAGAAAGGCTTCGCGCATTTCCAGCAGGGGGTGGCTGCTCTTTCATAAGCACCCAGTCGCTCCTCACTTTGAACGCGGGGCGAAATTTCACGTTTTCAGCGGCTGCCAATTATTCTGAGCCAACCACGCTGGGAGGCACGCCGACTTCGAGCACCGACACCCCCGGTTTGCTCCTGGCCGAATGCACTCCGGGTTTGGCAATTCCTGCTCTGGCCGACAGACCTGGGCTTCTCACCCCTCAAACTTTGCAAACTGTGACAGATTTGGAGACGATATTGGGATCTACATTTGGGGCGAAAGCGTACAATTCCTTTCGCCTGAGAAGCAGCTCATATCCTAACGACTGGCGCTTTGTTTTACAGGCCCACTACACGGGGGACCCTGCATCAACGTGGCATACGTATCAAGTCTTCGAGGGTTTCGGAGGTCCGGGAGAGCAGCTCGATGGCGCCGGTTCGCCAATTGGTTTGGAAACCCCTGCGGTCATGTCGGTCAACACCGATTCGTCGGCGCCGGGTGCGCCGCTGCAGAATGA
>JBDNGG010000388.1:0-22673 GCA_041689405.1 Terrimicrobiaceae bacterium
CTTGAGAAATGTGGCGTCCCCTACGAAGAGGGGATTCTTTTGGAGTGAGATGCAACCAGCTTGTAGGGATTGATGCAATTTGTTCAGGAAACCCAGGCTTGCTCGTTTCTCGCGACCCAAGGCTTCACGATGAAACGGCGTTGCGATTTGACCTTCGACGTATTCCACCGAAAACCGCAATGAACCCATGCATTTGTTATAACTTTTTGCGACTTCGTGACTTCGTGTGATTCTATTTGCGTCCGTGGCGCGAAATTCCATTTTTGAATGCGCTTCCCTTCCTGATACGGTCTTGACGCTTGCCCCCCGGCTGGCAAACTGCCTTCGTGGCATACACGACTCAGCAAAAGCGCGTACTCGCGGAAATCCTCGAATCCGCCAACCGCCCCCTCACCCCGCAAGAAATCTGCGCCATTGCAAAAGAGCATATCCCGTCGCTCGGCATCGCTACCGTTTACCGCGCTATTAAACAGTTTGTCGAAGATGGCAGCGCCAGCCTCGTTGACATCCCTGGGATCTCGCCGCACTACGAAAGCTCCTCCCGGCACCACCACCACTTTTTCCTCTGTTCCGATTGTTGCCGCGTTTTCAACTTGATCGGTTGCCTCAAAGGCGTGGAATCCCTTGCCCCAACAGGGTTTCGTGTTGATAAACACGAAATCGTCCTTTTTGGACAGTGCGACGATTGCCTCACTGCGGCAGCTAAGAAGGGCTCCTAAAACGCGATAAAATCAACGGGCGAAGATTTTTTTTAAAAAGATTTGATATCGCGCTCTCAATATCATTTTGTTTTCGAAGATGAAAATATTTCTCACGTTCGTTATTGCCATATTGCTTCCGGTCGTTGTTTGGGCCCACGGACCGGGGCACATCCATCGCTCCACCGCTGACACAGGCGCTGTTGCTTCGCACGCGGGTCACGATCACTCCGCAGATGCCAAAACCTTCGCATCACCCATGCTCGAAGCGGACAACCGGTGGTGGGGTGCAAGCCTGACGACCGGATGGGAGAGTCGGCACGTGCATTATGGTGTGGACGAAACCGGAACCTATGGTGCCTACACCACCGAACTTTCCGTCACCATGGGCAACTTCATCTTAGGCGCGTGGTCTGGATTCGGGATTGGTAATGACTATCAGGAATGGGATTTTACGGCAGCATACAATATCGAGGTGGGCCCGCTTTTCATCATTCCCGGATACAATTTCCGCTATACACCCGGCGAAGGTGGTCATGCTGACAGCGACCATGAGGGTCATGGCGAGCACGCCGATGAAGAGCACCACGAGGATGAGAATCATGGTGATGAACCTGAGGCACATGCAGAGCACGACGACGACTACACCCACGAGCATGGTGTTTACGGGAACGAGGTCTTTCTTGTTTTTGGCACAACAGCGATTCCCTATGTCACGCCTAGCGCGGCGGTGATAACGAATTTGAACAATACGCCGGGCACCTTTATGGAGTTACGCCTCGACGGCGACGTGCCGCTAGGGCGTCTCCCCGTGAGTCTCCAGCCTTACGCATTGATGGGCCTGAACTTCGGATACAATACAAAGGACTATTACGGCTGGAACAATTTCCAATTCGGGGTCCAAGCCGACTGGCAAATCAACCGGGTGGTCTCCGCATTTGCTGGAGTAAATTACAGCTTTGCCATGCCCGCGCTTCGGGAAATCGATCAGGGCAACGTGGTTTGGGCCAACGTGGGCGTGAGGTTCGCGTATTGAGTCGGGTCTCAGCCGTTGCTCATCCAATCGCATATCGGGGCCGTAGGAGCCACGGGGCCGACCAGACTCAGAGTCATGCACTCCGGCCGCAAAGTGGCCTGCGCGATGCGTTGGATTTCCTCCGGCGTTACTTGAAGCAGACGGTTGTGAACAATTTCTGGATCAACGACCTGGCCGTAAAACAGGACGGAATATCCCAGCCGCGAGCTTTGAGCGGTGGAACGTTCGAGTGACATCCGGGCGGAGCCGATCGCATAATCCTTGGCTCGCTTGAGTTCAGATACTTTCACAGGCTCATTACGGAGCCGGGCAAACTCCCGGCCGATCAGTCGCATTGCCAACGCCAGGTTTTTCGCATCCAGCCCGACGTAAAAATTTAGCACGCCAGTATCCGCGTAGTGGCTCACGCTAGAGCTCACGGAATAACAAAGCCCGCGTTTTTCGCGAAGTTCCTGGAACAAGCGCGAGCTCATATTCCCTGCCAGTAGAATGTTCAACAGCGTGACAGCAAAGCGATCTTCCGCATACAAGTCACATGCGGGCACGCCAAATGCCACATGCGTTTGTTGGGTGTCGCGTTGATCGATTCGGATCCGTGGATGTGCGGGCAGCACCGGCGCCGCGCGACCGACAGCCTTTTTCCCGCGCGGCAAGGACCCCAGCAGTGCCTCCGCTCGCGTGACCACATCCTCGTGCCGCACGCATCCGGCGGCGGATACGATGGTGTTGCCTGAATGATAGTAATTCGCACGGAACTTGAGAAAGTCGTCTTTGTTGATTTGCGCGATGGTTTCCAGAGTGCCGGTGAGAGAGCGACCCAAGCCATGATTCGGCCAGAGATCCTCCCATAGCATTTCCTGCACGAGTTCGGAAGGCTCGTCTTGATACATCAGGATTTCCTCCGCAATGACACTGCGTTCCTTACGGATATCAATTTCGGCAAACCGAGGCTCCATATACATGTCACAAAGCACCGCGGTGAGCCTGCGAAACTGGTTCGCGGGAGCTGCACCATAATACACCGTGTGATCATGCGTGGTTGTGGCATTGAGGTATCCGCCCACGCTTTCGACTTCCTGGCCAATCTGTCGGGCCGTACGCCGGCGGGTGCCTTTAAAAAGCATGTGCTCAATAAAGTGCGAGATCCCGCTGACCCGCTTGACCTCATGTCGCCCGCCGACCCCGGCCCAAAGCCCAAACGTAACGGATTGCATATGCGGCATCTCGCAGGTGACCACGCGAATGCCATTGGAAAGAGTCGAAAGATTTGTGTTCACGACATACTCTCCGCTGCCCGCGCACGCAAAAGAAAATCCACTACGCCCACATCTCTGGGGAGCGTGACTTTGATGTTCCAATCCGGATTTTCAACCAAGTAAACGGGATGCCCTGCCCGACGCATCACAGATGTCTCGTCCGTAAGAACGACGCCACTGGCTGCCGCGTCCTCAGCGGCAGCCAACAACAGCACCCGGAAAAATACCTGAGGCGTTTGCATGCGCCAGAGCCCTTCACGAGGGACGGGCGAATCACAAAATCCATCCGCGTCCTCCTGCTGCAGCGTGTCAGTGAGGCGCTCGGCTGCAACGCTCCCGCCGAATTCGCGAGCCGCCGCAAAACATCGCGAAATAAAATCCGGCGTCACCAGCGGCCGGGCGGCATCATGGATCGCCACCAAAGCACAGGAATCAGAAACCGCAGAGAGTCCCGCAAGCACCGAGTCCTGGCGCGTTTCACCACCTCGCACCACGCGTACCGGTTTGGAGAAATTTTTCAGGACGTCGGCCATTGACTCCTCACGTTCGGGGGCAGTGACGACCACGATTTCCGAGATATTCCGGCAGAGATCAAATGCCCTGACAGCATGACAAATCAGCGGCTCACCCGCGACGGGCGTCAGCGTTTTATCAAACCCCATGCGTTTGCCAGATCCCGCGGCAACAATGACCGCGGCTCCATGCTGCACGTCTGCATCGGACACGTGCACTAGGTCCAAACCCCGGTTATCAGGCATCAGGAAAGCTGGCGCTGGACTTCAGCACTGAGCGATTTGCCATCCACCCGTCCGGCACACTGTGCATTGGCGGTCTTCATCACTGCCCCCATTTGCTGGCGGGAAGTTGCGCCCGATTCCTCAATGGCCACACGCACGATCTCCGCCACTTCGGCTGCGCTCAAGGGCTGAGGCAGATAACGATTTAAAATCTCGATCTCGGCAGATTCACGCGCGGCCAATTCCAGACGACCGCCTGTCGTAAAGCTATCTACCGAATCATGCCGCTTTTTGATTTCCTTGCGGATCACCTGAACGACCGCCTCGTCGCTCAGCCCGGCATCAATGCCAGCGCCATCAATGGCGGCATATTTCACCGCCGATTTCAGCATACGAAGGACGCCAAGTTGGTCTGCCGCCTTTGCGCGCATCGCGTCTTTAATATCGTTGTCGATTTGCTCTTGTAGATTCATGAGTTGGATAATGTGCTTTGAGATTAGCGCTTGGTAAGACGGTAAAAAAGGACGGAGCCTAAGGTAATAAAAATGATATTCGGCATCCAGATTAGGAGCACGGGAAGCGCTCGTGCGTTATCCCGGAAAGTGTCCGCGAGGATGATAAAAAAGAAATACGTAAACGCGATGACAAGGCTGATGGCAAATCCCACGGACGTTTCCTTTCGGTGCGCGGTAATTCCCAGCGGGATCGCAACGAGGGCAAAGGCAATACAAGCTAGAGAGGTTGAAATTCGTTTACTCAGTTCGACTTGTGCGGAGAGTTCACGATCGCCGGGATTATTGGTCAGGAGTTCGATCAAGTCCCCAAACGTGTAGGAGCTCAGACGCCGGCCCCGCGCATTCTGCTCATAGAGCGCTTCCAACGAAATAGGAAAAATCCCCTGCTCCATGAGAATTCCATGCTGGATCTTGTTCAAGTTACGAGGATCCGCAGCATCGCGCTGCTCAAAGCGCGCATCATAAAGTTTCAACAACAGGCGCGCATTTGCCGGATCCGGGATCAGATTGCCACGCTTGGCATACACGACTTTCACTGGCGTAAAGTCCTCACCCATCTCAAACACGATCAGATCAGTGAGCGTGTCGCCGTCCTTACCGCCGACATACACACGACGGTCCGGGAATTGATCCACCACCGAATCCGCAGAAAACAACGAAATCGGATTGCTCGTCGCAATTTGAAAAATCGCCTGCGTCATTCGCTGCTCCGCCCGCGGTGCCACCTCGGTATTGATCCATATGCAGATCGCGGTAAGCACCCCAGCCAAGACAAACACAGGCACGCACAAGCGCTGCACGCTCACCCCGCTCGACTTCAATGCGATCAATTCATTATCGGCGGAAATACGCCCGAATACCAACAACAGCGCCGTAAGAAACCCCCAGGGGATGGTGAAAGTAAGCGAAAATGGCAGCACAAATGCCATGAATGCAAACACCGTCTCAAGCGGCACATCATGATTGATAAGCAGATCGAGCAGTTCTTTAAAAATATTTCCGAGCACGAGCACGAGGCTGAGCACGGTGATGCCAATAAGCATCGTGATGAACACGGTCTTACCGACGTAACGATCAAGGATTTTCATTAATGGCGAATCACTATGGCTACCTGAAATTTCACCACGAGTCAAAATTCTCTTCACCTCAGGGCGGAATCAGACGATTCTAAAGCGCTCGCCATCCGGCGACCCCAATTCCGATTTCTATCATTTGACTATGACACTTACCGACGAACAAAAATCTACCGTGGCTGCCTGGATCGCCAGCGGGCTCGGACTCTCTGATGTCCAGAAGAAGCTGCGTGAGGATTACAACCTCCCGCTCACCTACATGGAGACCCGTTTCCTTGTGGACGATATGAAGCTCACATTATACGACGAGCCCGAGGAAATCCCGGAGGTGGCTGCGCCCGACGCTATACCATTACCCGCAGAAGCAATCGCTGACGATCCCCTGCCAGCCGTTGGCGGGCTAAATGTGACCATCGATCAAATTGCCCGCCCGAACGCAATGATCAGCGGCAAGGTGACGTTCTCCGATGGAGAGCACGCTGAGTGGTCCCTCGACCAGATGGGCCGCCTGGGCCTCCAACCAACCACCGAGGGATATCGTCCCGTAGAAGCCGATGTAATAAAATTCCAGACGGAATTGCAGCGGCTTGCCCGAACGCAGGGATTCTAATCCCCGATGCCCGACGCCAGCCGCAGCAATCAATCGCCCTTCACACTCCATATAAACGGAGAGGTGAAGGAGCTTGTAGCGAGCCGAACGCTTGCCGACCTGGTTGCCGAGTTGGACCTTGCTCCCGCCACCGTGTTACTCGAAATCAACGGCGAGGCCCCACTGCGAAGCGCTTGGCCGGACACACCGCTGGCCACCGGTGATCGCGTGGAGATCCTGCGTATCGCCGCCGGGGGATAACACCCTCCAGCTTGCGAATCTTACGTATCCCGGCACACTAATCAGATCATATGTTCAGTCGCCTTTCCGATAAACTCCAAGATGTCTTCAAAGACCTGCGCGGTCAGGGGCGCATCTCGGAATCCAACGTCACCGATGCACTGCGCGAAGTGCGTCTCGCACTGCTCGATGCAGACGTGCATTTTCAAGTGGCGAAGACATTCATTGCTCGCGTAAAGGAACGTTCTCTTGGCGAGGATGTGATGCGCAGCGTAACACCCGGGCAGCAGATCGTAAAAATTTTTCATGACGAGCTGGTTCGAATTCTGGGAGGGGATTCAGAGCCGCTGAACCTGGATAAACCGGCACGCATCTTGGTGGTGGGACTAAACGGTGCTGGAAAGACAACCTCGTCGGCGAAACTGGCCCGCTGGCTGAAAAACCAAGGGCGCACGCCCAATCTGATTGCGTGCGATCTTTACCGTCCCGCAGCAATTGATCAACTGGCCACGCTTGCAGGACAAATTAGCGTTCCTGTTTTCAAACCGGAAGCTCACGAGAAAGATGTCTTGGCTACCGCCCGACGTGCCCTCAAATGGTGCGACGAGACGGGTGGAAACGTGCAGATCTTTGATACTGCGGGCCGCCAAGAAATCGACGAGCCGTTGGTTGCCGAACTCAAGGCCTTGCGGGACTTACTGCAACCACAGGAAATCCTCCTGGTCTGCGACGCGGCCACCGGGCAACAAGCCGTCTCCGTGGCCGAGCACTTCCACGCGGCACTTGGCCTCACCGGCATCATCCTCACGAAACTCGACGGCGATGCACGCGGCGGCGCAGCACTATCACTCCGCGAAATCACACAAAGGCCGATCAAATTTGCTGGCTCAGGCGAAAAACTTGCCGACTTCGAGCCGTTTTATCCAGACCGCCTTGCCGGTCGCATTCTGGGAATGGGCGATGTGGTCGGCTTGGTCGAAAAGGCCGCGGAAGCCATCACCGAGGAGGATGCCCTACGGATGGAACGCAAACTCCGGACGGCCACCTTCGACCTCGAAGACTTTCTGCACCAGTTCCGAATGCTCAAACGCATGGGACCCCTCGAAAATATACTTGGCATGTTGCCAGGAATGGCTAATCTCAAGGATTCCTCGATTGACGAGGGTCAACTGAAACGAGTGGAGGCGATAATTCTCTCCATGACTCCGGCGGAGCGCACAAGGCCTGAAATCCTGAACGCACGACGCCGACAACGGGTCGCTCGCGGCAGCGGCACCACGGTAACTGAGATAAATAACCTGCTTCTGCGCTTCGGCCAGATGCGCAAAATGATGAAAAAATCGGGCAGCATGAAAAAATTGATGTCCCAAGCCAAACGAGCCGGTTTCCCCGGATTGCCAGGCTGAACCGAAAAATTTTACTACTACCCGGCAGCAACTTCCCGTTGCTGCCAACTTACACCAACCACAATCCGTATCATGTCCGTAGCAATCCGTCTCAAACGCGAAGGTGCCCGCAACCACCCGTACTATAAAATTGTCGTCGCCGACAAACGCTGTCCTCGTGACGGCAAATTCATCGAAATCATCGGCACTTACGATCCCAAAAAAGAAGGCGAAAATTGGAAGATCGCCCTGGATCGCGCCAACTACTGGGTCGGAGTGGGTGCTCAACCATCGCAAACCGTCGGCAACATCATCAATAAGGCACGTAAAGCGGTTGAGTCCGCCGAACCCGCCGCAGCCTGACGCGAACTTGAAATCCCGCCGGCTGTGAATACTCGATATTGACCGCCGCCCGAAAATCTCCAAGATCATCTGCAAGTGGAAGAATTCTTACGATATGCAGTGGGTCAATTAGTGGAGTTTCCCGACGAAGTCGTCGTGGTGAAAACCGAGTTGCCCGAAAAGGTTATATTCCGGCTGGCCGTCCGGAAGTCTGATATCCCGCGTGTCATCGGAAAAAACGGCCATACCATCCAATCTCTCCGATCAATGCTGCTGGCATCCGGGAAGAAAAAAGGTATTCGCACTGCTCTGGAAATTATCGAATGAAAACGCCTCTCTCATACGCAGCCCTCGTGCTCTCGGTAACAACCATCCCGTTTTTTGCCGCCTGCGAGCAGCAGTCGGCCGCAGTCACAGCGCCGAAATATTACGAGAAAGAGCGCGCCGCAGAAGAAAAGGCAGCGACGAAGGATGCGGCAGACCCCAACCCTCCCACCTACTTCAACAACTAGCCTGCGGCGGTTGTTTGCGGTAGGAACGAGCACTCCTGCTCCAGAATAAGGGCCTCCACTTCTGGAAAGTGGCCATGGAACCATTTAAAAATCGTCTCTCCGGAGAAGTCGCCCGGCGGATCGGTGCGGCTGTGGGACGTGGGTATCCTGCTTTTGATTCGCGTGCATTCGTACGGGATATGGACGCTGCACTTGCTCCGCTGGAGTTGAAGGCGCGGATGCACCACATCGCAGACCGCTTGGAACAATCGCTTCCCGGGGCTCCCGCGGAGCTCTTCCCTATTCTGGAACGAGCGTTGGCAGAGGGCCCTGAGGATGAGGTCGGGTTGCGGGGATTCCCGGTTTGGCCACTCACGGAGATTATTTCGCGTCGCGGGCACGACACGTTTGACCTTGCAATGCACGCGGTGCACGAAATGACGCAGCGCTTTACGGGTGAGTTTGCAATCCGCTCCTTCCTTCGCAACCAAGAAACAATAACCCTCGCCCAACTCATGGTCTGGGCAACCGATCCCGACGAGCATGTGCGACGACTTGCCAGTGAGGGCAGCCGACCGTTGCTTCCCTGGGGTGAGCGACTGCCACGCCTCCTCGCAAATCCTGAATTCACGCTGCCGATTCTAGATTTGCTCCACGACGACCCATCCGAATATGTCCGACGCTCTGTGGCGAATCATCTCAATGATTTCAGCCGCGCCCACCCAAATTATGTCATTGCGACGCTGCGCCGATGGGGAACAATTTCTTCGGGCACCAACTTCCCAAAAACAATAGCCCGGGCTGCACGCACGCTGGTCAAAGCAGGGAATTCCGAAGCCTTGGCGTTAATGGGGTATTCGACGGATGCGGCCCTAGAGCTGGTGCGCTTCGAAATCACCCCCGGCAGCCTGAACATCGGAGACGCCCTCACTTATTCCGTGGAAATTAAAAATCCATCGCCGGCGATAGTCCCCGTCATGGTTGACTACGTGGTTTTTCATCGCAAAGCGAACGGCAGTCTATCACGCAAGGTGTTCAAAGGCCGACGCAGTTCGATCCCTGCACACACATCCTGGCAGTTCTCCGCCAAACATTCATTCCGACCGGTAACGACTCGCAAATACTATGCGGGAACCCATCGGATAGAGCTTCTCATCAACGGAAATAGGCACCTCGGTCACGAGTTCGAACTCATGGACGCATGACCTCGCGAGTGCAGTCCTCCCCACTCGTGAGGTTACGACATGGGGTTTATGGAGAAATTAGCAGCGGGTTGCGCCAGTTCAATCCAGGGAAGCGCGAGAAATCGGCGTCGTTGGTGTGGAGGACGGCGCGGTTTTCGATGGCGTAGGAGGCAAGCACGGCGTCGGATATAAGGGGCCCGGAACCCATAGCCTGAACGACCAAAGCCATGACTTTGGAAAAATGATCGGCGGGCGGGGTGAGAACACGGACTATTGGTAGCGCCAGCCAGGTTTCCACCACCTGCCGGGCGCGGTCCACCGGAACGGCAGCGGCCCCAAGCCGTGGATTGCTGGCGATGCGGACGAAGCCGAGGCTAACCTCGTTTGGCAGGCCGATCAGTTCGTCGGCATTCATCGCCGTCTCCCACCAGCGTGAAGCAGACGAGTGCTGTGGCACGTGCGGGTTGTAGGCGTAAAGCAGGAGGTTAATGTCCGGGAGAATCATGCGCCGAGTTCGCGCAGGGTAACCTCGTCGTCCAGTTCATCCGCGAGGCGGTTGAATCCTGCTTCGGAAAACTCCGAGGGAAAAGCCACCGAAAAGAGCGGCGTAATTTTGGCGAGCTGAGAAACTTTTGGCGTTGTCAACAGCGAATGGCGAATGGATCGATTGAGAACCTCCTTGAAGGTTTTTCCGGTTCGACGCACCTCTTCACGTAAAAGATTCTCGGTGTCGGGATCAATCGTAACCGTGGTTCTCATCTAGCAATCATTGCAGCATGGATCTTGCTGTCAAGACAGCAATCTTTTCTACTGCGTTTCCAATGCGGTAACCCACCGTATGACCGCGCCGGTGCGGCCCTCCCTATAGGAAAAAACTCGCCATTAAAATGGCAAACACGCCAATCGAAATCACGGTGTAAGTCGCATCCCGCTCCGCAGCAAATCCAATGGCCGAGAAGCCGACGCGGATCAGTGGATTAAATAGCAGCAAGAGCACTCCCAGTTGAATGATACTATTGGTCTGGCCCCGTATCGCATCCTGAATGATGTCCCCCGGATGCCGAAGATCTGCGGGCTCGCCACTAAAGGTACGATCACCCGGTTTCGCATGGGGATTGTCGGCGAGGTAAATCACCCCTCCAGCAAGCATCAGAGCCGCAGCAAGCAGGACGCCATAAATCATGACGTTTGCCAGCAGCGAGCGAAGGCGGGATTCGGAGAGCAGCATTAGATTTTAAAGAGCTTTTGATTTTTCCAGACAGCGTCAAAAGTTCACATGAAATCCGCGGAGGACCATCTGGATTCCAATGAGGACGATCGCAACGAGAAAGACGATTTTCAAAATACCAGTCGGCACCACGTTGATCAGACGCGCTCCCAGGAACGCCCCCACGAGCACACCCAACGCGACGGGATAGACGAGCACCGGATCGAAGTATCCATTTTTGAGATAAATTCCCACGCTCGCGGCGGCGGTGACGCCAATCATAAAATTACTGGTCGTGGTGGTGACCTTGAACGGAATCTTCATGACCTGGTCCATCGCCAGCACCTTGAATGCCCCGGAGCCAATCCCCAACAACCCGGATAAAACACCTGCGAGCACCATCACGCCAAATCCCGGGATCACCCCCTGAACGTGATAAATATGCCCGGTCGGATACTCATCATCGAGCCTCAGCCGTTTCGCCAACGTCGTCTCGGGGAGTTTGGTAGCGGCACTATCCGGGCTTTTGCGAAGTGAAATCCCAGCGGTGGCAAGCAGGGCAATACCAAAGATGAGCGATAGCACGGCGGCGTTGAGAACCCCGGCCAACATTGCCCCACCAACCGCACCCAACGTGGTGGCGAGGCAGAGAAACAACCCGATACGCATGTTACTAATGCCATCACGCAAATACGCAGCGGCCGCGCCGGATGAGGTGGCGATCACGGACGCCAATGCCGCACCCATGGCGTAGCGGATGTCGATCCCAAATCCCAACACCAACACGGGAGTGATGATGATCCCGCCACCGAGACCGATCAGCGATCCCACCAAGCCTGCGATGACCGCGGCAATTGCGACGGAAAAATCAAAGCCGAGATCGTTCACAAGGGGAAAGCTAGGCGAAGCATTTTCGAAAATAAATCAAATTTTTCGCCATGCCCCACGGATAAAGACAACCGTCCAAAAAGGAATATTCACAAAAAATATAAGCATCAGTGCCTCGTGCTCTGGGAATACGAGCTTCATCACCAGTGTGATGATCACGTGCATGAGAATAGCGCCCATCCCGAATACCGCGGCCCATCCCCTGCCCGCCAAAGCAAGAAAAAAGAACAATTCGATGAATAATCCTGGACCGAAAAGAATGGGAGCCAGCCAGACATGATCGACCAGAAATGCAGCAAGCGGGGGATATTCAGCTATCTGTGAAGTAGTGATCGTATCGTGAAAAACCGTCAGGTGACTCTTTACCAATTCCACGGCAAGGTTTGGAGTACGGAAAATCCACGTGCCTTCCGTCGCCAGCAATTTGCTGAAGGCACTCGTGACATAGGCTGCGGCTATCGCGATCATCGCCCATTGGATACCGATCCGCTGCGTCATGACATCGTCAAATATCGCAAACCTCCTCGACCGAATTGCCTTCCATAAACAGGCCACCATCGTTGATAGCCACAGCGCAATCAGCGTCATCGCGATCAATTGGCTGTGGTGCTTTATGGCTCCCTGAGAATTGATGAGGCTGCCCATCGCCACGTAAAAAAATACAGGTACAAGCAGCGTGATCCCGCCAGAAAGGCCAAAAACAAAACATGCCAAAAAGCCAGCCGTTATCCACTGCGCTTGAGCCCAAGTCTCCGGTTGCGCAAGCCATGTCAGGTCGAGGAAAACGCAGAGCCCGTTCGGGAGGGGCTGGGAGTCCGGCGGCAGATTTTTTCCCATCGACCACAGCACAAGCCCTGCAAATGCGGCACGCATCAGGAACATCTCCCATCGAGCAAATGTAATTCGCTCATCTGAGAGGGACGTCAGACGACACCAGAGCCAAAGGAATGCGCTTTTGATCATGGTCGCACCGGCTCCCGCTCCACCAAGACTGTTTCCTTCAAGACAAGTTCCCCGTCTTTCACCGTGACCTCCACATAGATCAAGCGCGGCCCGGCGGCCTCGATCCGGCGCCGCTTTTCTTTCGGCTGGATTGCCAGATACGTGTCATAAACATAATTTGCCGCCGTTTTCTGGGCCACTTTGTCTTCCCTATACGGTCTGTTCTCGTTGGAGTTTTCTTTTTTCCAGACGGATCGCAGGACTTTCATCATCGCCGCACCGCCCTCGTCAAACCACCACCAAGTGCCCACTTTCTTCCCCGTGAAATCAGTGAAATAAATGAACTCCGATCGGCTTGAAAGCCCGGCATACATGGGGAAATTCGAGAATGGAAATTGCTCACCGATGAATTGCAGCGCGATAGCCACCACAATAACGCCGAGGAATCCCCCGATCTTCAAGCGTCGGCAAAAGCCGCGGATAACATCACCGACCGACACAGGTCATCCCTTCAACTGGTGTGGCATTCGGTAGCATCGGCAAGAGGTTGCGGGACAAGAATCCACGCGGTCATTGAATTCTTAGTAAATCACATGTATCGTAACGGCAATCTAATCCGGTCGCGTATCGTACCACTGCTTCGCATCCACGACGTCCCACACCCATCTTCTAAAATGCAAAATCCTCATCAGTCTCCGGATTTGATTTTAGTGTACGATTCGGATTGCGGTGTTTGCTCGAGGTCGGTCCGATGGTTGATTAATCAAGGGGAAGGACGGATTCGCGCGATTGCTTATCACGATTCCACGCGCCTTGAGGAATATCCTCAGATTGATCGAACCCATGCGGACAGCGGGGTACAGGCGTTGCTCGTAGGGCAATCCGTGGTGTTCAAAGACGCCCGGGCCATCGCGCAGTGCCTATGCCAGTCGAAATCCTGGCGCTGGCTGGGCCGACTGATTGACCTGCCTCCCGCGCGTCCCTTTTCGGCTCTTGGCTACCGCATTTTCGCCCGGAACCGGCACCATGTCTCCCGCTTGCTGGGATTGACCGCCTGCAAGATCTAGGTATGAGCGTTTGATTGCGGACGACGTCACTATTCCGATTGCTTGATCTCATCCCAAGGAAAAATCGAGCGCGCAGTCAGCCGGAGAACGCGTTTTTGGCGCTTAATGAGCCGCGGGGTTGGGTCCACAGGGTTCCAACCTTTGGGATCGGGCATTACGGCAGCAATCATTGCCATTTGATTTTTTGAGAGTTGCGACGGTTGCCTCCCGTAAAACGTTTCCGCAGCGGCGCGCACCCCGAAGACCCCCTCCCCGAACTCGATGACGTTCAAATATAGCTCGAGGATCCGGCGCTTCGGCAGCAGCAACTCCATGAGCAGCGTGTAATAAGTTTCGAGTCCTTTCCGTATCCACGATCGGCCCTGCCAGAGGTACATGCATCGGGCGGCCTGCATCGTAATCGTCGAGGCACCACGAGGTTTTTCACCTGTGATTTTTGATTCCATCAATGCCTCCCGAATCTCATCCA
This sequence comes from Terrimicrobiaceae bacterium, assembly GCA_041689405.1. Taxonomy (GTDB): domain Bacteria; phylum Verrucomicrobiota; class Verrucomicrobiia; order Chthoniobacterales; family JAATET01; genus JBDNGG01. The sequence continues at coordinate 14,120 of JBDNGG010000388.1, forward strand.
GATCCACTCCGGCATGATCAAAAAACCGCTGATCTTCGCTGGCCCAGATGAGGTGGATTTGCTCGCGCGGGATTTCATCCAGCGGGATCCAGTGGTAGCGCAACCCTCGCTCCCGTGCTTCGGCGTTAGCTGAAAACCACTGAAATCGAATCATCTCCGGGGTTGCAGGAGGATTAACCCAACGCGACAGGCCAACTTGAAATATTGGGATTACGACCAGCAAAATGAGGATGATCAGCACTCCGCGCACCACCGTCGTGCGCAAGTTCCTTTTGGGTTTGGATTTCTTTTTGACCATCTTCGCGTCGTGCCGGATCAATGATATTCCACCGGACACGGCGGCACGGCACGCAGAAACGCCTTCCCGTAGCTTTTGCTTACCACTCGGCTATCCAAAATCACAACCACCCCGCGGTCCGTGCCTGAGCGAATCAAGCGCCCCACGCCCTGACGAAATTTCAGCACCGCCTCGGGCAGCGAATACTCCGTGAATGGCTGCCCACCCGACGCCTCGATGGCTTCCAGTTTCGCTTCGATCAGCGGATGGTCCGGCGTGGCAAATGGAAGGCGCGTGATGATGACGTTGCTGAGCGCATCTCCTGGCACATCGACACCACCCCAAAAACTATCCGTGCCAAAAAGGACCGCCTGTCCGCTGGCCTTGAACTCCCGGATCATCCGATCCCGCGACAGCCCTTCGCCCTGAACAAACAACGGCCAACCCTTATCCTCAAACTGCTCCCGCATCGCGAGAGCGATACGGTTCATCAGCACATAACTCGTAAACAAAACAAACGCACGCCCCCGGCTGCGATCCGTAAAATAGGCGATCCATTTTTGGAGTTCTGCTTCGTAGGTCGGTTCGCGCGGATCGGGCATCTTGCGCACGACATGGAGCTGCATCTGTTTTTCGTAGTCGAAAGGACTGCCGATTTGGACTGCACGCACCGCATCCGCTCCGACCCGATCGCGGAAATACCGCAGATCCGGATGCCCCACCGACAGCGTCGCGCTCGTCGACACGGTGCATCCGCCCGGCCGAAACAACAACCTGCGCAGGCAATCCGCAAGATCGATGGGCGCGGCATGGAGGTTATGCAGCGATTCACGCCGTCCGGTCTGCTCGACCCAATACACATGCCCGCCGGCACCCTGGTCCAGGAATTCCATTACCGCCCGCCGCGTCTCGCGCAGACGACTGGCCATGTCGCCAAGCTCTGCCTTCATTATCTCATCCTCGCACTTCCGGGATACGACAGCCACGCGCTCGACCAGTTGGCCCAGTCCATCACATAGCGCCTGCGCATCGACCAAGCCGGGTTCCCGCACGCGAAACTCCCGACCCTTTCCGAAACGACAGACCCGCCCGACCCCGTCAAAAAACTCCTCGGCTTCCGGCAGCAACCGGATCACCGACTGCATCGCATCCCCCTCGTTCAGCACCTGCAGAAGACCACGCTTTACTTTCGGATTGTAAAGCCGCTGCAACGCCGACCGGAGACCGTATTGCGAAACGGAAAACCCGATGTGCCGCGAGGCCACCGATTCCAGCGTGTGCGCCTCATCAAATACCACAAAATCATTCGCAAACAAATACCCGCCCCCCTCGCGGACATCCTCATCTGGATCCGTGTCGAGCAAAGTGAAAAACAACGTGTGGTTCACGACAATGACATCAGCCGTCTGCAACTGCCGGCGCATGCGCTGATAGAAACACCGCGCATTCGACCCGCATCGTTTGGGCGTGCAGATATTCCGCTCACTACACACCTCGGCCCACACCTCGTGGTCCGGCTGTTCGGGCAGGTCTGTGAGCGTTCCGTCCTTCGTCTCATGGCTCCAGTTGTAGATCCGCTCCAGCGCGGCCTGCCGGGTCGTGTCAAACAGGTTTCCCTTTTGCCGCAATGCACGGTCCAGGCGCGTGCCGCAGCAGTAATTTTGCCGCCCCTTCATCAGCGCCGCTTCGAAGTCCACTGAGAGGATTTCCCGCACCCCTGGGATGTCCTTATGCATCAACTGCTCTTGCAGATTGATCGTGTGCGTCGAGATCACGGCCTTCCGTTTGTTTCGCACCGCCCACAAAATCGCCGGGATCAGATACGCAAAAGATTTCCCGACGCCCGTCCCGGCTTCAATGACAACATGCCCGCCGGATGCAATGGTGGTGGCAACTTCCACCGCCATGCGTTGCTGTTCCGGACGCCATTCAAACCCTGTGCGCTTGGATAAAAGCCCTGCCTTGGAAAAAATATCACCGACCTCGCGGGCAAACTCTTCCTGCGGGCGCACACCCGCCCCATCGACCAATGAAATCATGCAGCACTCTCCACGATTCCCCCGAGAGACACTAGCGGATTTTAGTCTCTGCCCCATCAACTCCGCAGACCCACAGCCGAGCCGTATAGACCTTCCTCTCCGCGTCCCAGCGCCCTTGCGAGGAAATTCTCCATTCAGGGAGACGAGAGTTTGGCTGTGCAGTTGGACAGTGATACGGCACTTTCCAATTTGGAATTGCCGTTCAGGGATCCCACGACTTTTTGGAATTTTCCATGAATCCTAACAATACTGTATGCAACTACGCGATGCTCCGCTTTACCCCCTATCCGCGCACTGGCGAGGTGGTAAATGTTGGGATAGTGGTGAGCTGCATTAACCCATGTTTCCTGCATTTCCTCGCCGAAGCGGCGATACCGACACGACTGAAGACGCTTTTCCCTGAATATGAGCCAGATGTCTTTACGGCGGCAGTGGTGGCAATGGAAAAAGAAAGGCTCTTCGCTGAATTGAGTGGGTACAACGAACCGGATTAACGGGGGCTGTGCGCCCCCAAACCCCGCACCGCTCGCCGCGGCAGGCGGTCTGGGGAACGAGGATGAAGGTGTCCTGCGGACAGAATGGCCAGGACTGGCCAAAGGACTGCGGTAATGTTTGAATGTGGAGCGGTGGATACAAACAAACTTTTTGAAATGGCACTGGGAATGGGCAGCGGGTGAAAAGTGGTGAAAAGCGAGATGGATGTCGGAACGCGGCAACTCAAGATCTGGCTGGATTTTGGGGCGGGCAGCCAATTCGAATATCCGGGATGTGGCGAATATTGCGGGGCGCACGATACGGTGGAAAAATGCTGGCGACATCTGGACTTTTGGCAGCACCAAACCAAGCTGACCGCCAGAGTGCCGAGGGTGGCTTGTCCTGACCATGGTGTTCGCCAAGCCGAGGTGCCATGGGCGCGGCCCGGCAGCGGATTTCCCCCGATTTGGCCATGGTGCTGCTGCTCTGCCAGCAGATGAGTGTCTCGGCGGCGGCTTCACACCTTGGTGAGAACGATACCCAGCTGTGGCGCGTTTTTGAGCACTATGTTAAGGAGGCACATGCCAAGAAGGACTGGAGCCAATTATACCGGATCATGGTGATGAGACGGGTGCCCGGCGCGGTCACTGCTACGTGACCGTGGTCGTGGACGCTGAGAGCCGGGATCTGCTTTTTATGGCCGAGGGACGCAGCGGGGAGACTTTCCAAGCCTTCGCACAAAAAATGGCGGCTCATGGAGCCAAGCCTGAGCAGATTGAACTCGTCTGCATGGACATGAGTCCGGCCTGCCGTAAGGGAGCCCGAGAAGCTTTTCCCCAAGCCACGGTGGTGTTTGATCGATTTCATGTCATGCAAATGGTGGGCAATACACTCGACGATGTCCGCAAGTCTCTGCATCGAGCAGGAGCGGATTTACAAGGCGGGCTCTGGGCTCTGCGGGGCAATGCCTGGACGCGCAGCGAGCAACAGTTGGCAACTCGACAGGCTCTCTTTCGAAAATACCCCAAATTGGGCCGAGCCATGATGTTACGAGAAATCCTACAGGATGTCCTTGCAGATGAAGATACCAGGAGCCTGACGGGGTGGTGCTCCCGAGCAATGCGCAGTCGACTCGAACCTTTTAAGAAAGTTGCCAAATCCATCCGCGAGCACAGGGATGGCATCGTCGCCTTCATGGAAACCCGCCTCACAAATGGACTCATTGAAGCCATCAATGGCCTCCTCCAGTTGGCGAAACGAATGGCTCGCGGCTTTCGCTCTTTTACAAACTTCCGCACCGTGGCCTATTTGAAAACTTCCCACCTCCAGCTCAATCTGCCGACACTTTAACCGACTCATTTTAGCAAAGAGGCTTTAATCCTAACCGTAGTTCATCCCCCGGCGGAGCTCCTTGCAGCATCTGGGATTTCTTTGAAAGCATCCTCCGGCTGTGAACACTTCGAAGCGTATGTGCTCATTCAGGTTACCTCCGGCCACTTGCTTCCTGTCGATTTTGTCGGCGTCCTTGCGCGAAACTTGTCAGGCTTTTTGGGTTTGTGGCGTTGTCAACCCGAGGGTGAATGAACTTAGCTCAACTTGTGTCATTGGCCCATTGGCCATTTGTTCGCTTGACCATTAGGAGAGTTCCCCGGTTTAATAAATGTAGATGAAGCTCCGGGTTGTTGCGATTAGCTGGATTTACGAGGAGAAGGGTTGTTTTTTTGAGCTGGTGCGCCGGGAAGTGATCAGATGGCTTGTGGTCGTTCTGCTGTTGGGTCCAATGAATTTATGGGCAGATGCCGAGGTAGCGAATATTCTGCGAAACATTGAAGTAACGCCATCTCCCACCGCCACACCTCAGGCACCTCGGAATATCGTTCGCACCCCGAGCCCCACCGCTCCGCCCCAACCTCGTCCTGCAGCAACTCCGGTAAAAAAGAAGGTGCACCCTGCAAAAATGCCGAGTCACCGACTGGAAATTGGCGACCTTGTGCGCGGCCCATTTTACGTAATAGGAAATACACAGCTTTCCAACGGAAGATATCATATTATGCTCAGCACGAAGCATTCCACCAAGGGTCGCATATTTATTCTGGAAGCACCACGGCCTGCCCGAGTGGGTGATAGCTTTAACAGCGGCACCCTGATTGGGCGGTTTTTAGGGATGCTGACTTTGGTTCCTTTTGATTGAAAATGAGAGTCCCACGATGGCCCCGGGTAGTAATACAACGTCACGGGTGGGCGCGTTCGCTGGGGTGTGCGGTGGTTCTCAGTGGGATCGCATCGTTTCCTGTGCTGTGTGCAGATTTCAGTTTTCCGGCCATTGAACAACGTGCCGTGGAGAAAAGGGACATGGGTGCGCCCGGGATTCTCAGCCTTTATCTCCGTTATGGGTATGGTACCTCGCAGGATTTTTTTTCCGCGGCAGCTGTAATTTCCCCAGAAGCCGCCGGGCATCCGTATTCGCTCTATAACATGGGTGTGCTAATGGTGAATCGGGCAGGCAGCCTGTTGGATCAGCGGGAAGCGGAACGGTTGAAGGAGCAAGCGGAAATACTTTTCGAGAGATCGGTTCAAGGGCTCACCGAGCTTGCCGACCAGCAGGACCCCTTTGCGCAGTTGATGCTGGGTGGGTGTTATGAAACTGGACGCGGGGTGCAGGAAGACAAACGCAGGGCTTTTGAACTTTACCACGCCTCATCGCTCTCGGGACTTCCAGTGGCATGGTCCAATCTCGCAGATTTACTGATGAAAGGCCAAGGCACAGCCAAAGATGTCACCAATGGGATGGCGCTCATGGAAAAGGCAGCAGAAGCGGGAGTTCCCATGGCGAAATATGCTCTAGCTCAAGCCTACTTCACCGGCGAGGGAAAGCGGAAATCTGCGGAACGCGGAATCGCCCTGCTTCAAGAGGCGGCTAATGAGCACAATCATCAAATCTCCCAAGCGGATCTGGCTCGGTTTTACTTGGACGGAGTGCACGTCCGCCAAAATAAGAATCTGGGGATGGAGTATTTGGATAAAGCCGTGGTAAACAACAATCCCGGAGCAGTTCAGAGGGCGCGGCGGATGGGTTACCTAGTTGATGTCTCTCCGGAATTCCCCGAGTCTTTCGCCTTGGCACTTTCCGGGCGTGCTCCGCAGCCCGATCTGCAACCGTCGTATTCCGCTCCGCAGTTGGCGGTCGCTCCGGAAACTCCGCCTCCCGGAGCCCCGTCCGATTTCATGAGCGGCACATCGATTCCATCGCTAAAGTCCAAGACTCCGCCGCCGGGGTTTCGGGAATTTCATCAAAGGTTCGTTGGTAAATCTGGGCAAGCTTTTGATATCGTGCAAAAGGCGATGTTGTTCTCGTTGGACGGCGATCAACTCACACCTGGAGCGGTCTTCCAACAGATGTATCCCGAAACCGGAAGGGCCGCAGATTGGCTTGAGAATTTTTTTGCTTCGGAAAATGTTTTGCTGAAAGAACAGTCAGCTTGGGAGGAGCCACTAATGGCGGACAAAACATTTGCTTATGCGGTGGTCGACTTACCGCAAAAGATATTTCCGCTGCTCGGGGAAAATAAAAATACCGATGCGTTGCGATTGATTCGGACTCAAGGCCGAGTTGCGGCGGGCATTTCCCCCTCCATGGTTGAGGCTTGGGAGGGAGCATTTTCCAGCTTGGCAGCAAGAATCTCCGGACGGGTAGATCTTTCGGATGACGCCCGAAAAAAATCTCAGCAAGCCAAGAAAGAGGGGCAGATGCCAGCAGCAATTGCGTCATTTCGCGAAGCGATGAGCATTGATTACCGAGATGAGGACAAAAATCAACTGGCCGCTTTGGAGGAAGAAGTAAAGCGGCGGGCCTTTCTCGATACAGGACTTTAACTGTCACCATCGGAAGAGATTTTATGAACAAACACCAGTATCCATTTGCCCGTATTTTTATCCGAATAGCCATCGGCCTGGCTTTGCTCACGATTCTCGCGGGAGCAGGTTACACCTTCGTAGGCTTCACCACCATGCAGACGGAAATTCAGGCCCAGAAGTATCGTCCTGACCCGGAATTGCTCGAAAAGGCAAGCCGGATGGAGCGTCTGTATCTGGGAACCCGTGAACGAATCGGGCAAACGATGGAGGACGGGACATTACCAGCATCCGTCCCCGCTTTGGATATTTCGGAGTCATTGGCGTCGGCTGCGCGAGCCCAAGGGAATACACAGCCAGAGATCTTGCTGCAGCTTGCCGAACAAACCCAAACCAGCGTGACCGAATTGAAGGAATTTCACGTCGCAAGCTTTGAGCGAGCGGTTGAAAGCCTGCGGCAGATACTTCTGCAGAGGGTCATTGAGCTGCAAAAACAATTCGGGCAGACCGATACAGTCGCGGCTTCCGCTTCGCCCAATGTGCAAACCCCAGAGCAGGACGCCCCTGCGAAGTCTCCGGCGTCCTCTCGATTTCGTATCTTCAACGACCAGGCAGGCAATGATAAAAGCCGACTGCGTAACTTGGAGCAGGTTCGAATATTTCTGAATGAGTTGCGTGAGCAATCGCAAAGGGAAGAAAGTCTGGATCAGATACGGAGGGCTCAAATTTTTCTGACCCGTGCCGAAGCGATGTTGGATCAGGTTCAGGCCGTCGTTGAGCAGCCACTACCTGGGATTGACGCGACTGCCGTAGCGAGCGGATCTTCAGAGCAGCAGATGATTTCCCGTGCCGAAGAGTTATCCGCCGAGTTAATGCAAATGAAACGGATCATCCGACAGTCCCTTTACGAATCGTGGCAAGTTGATGATGCCATTGGCCAACTCCGCAGCTCCGCGCGAGCGGATCTATCAGAAGCCGAGAGTTCCAGAGGGCGGATCTCGGCCATTCAGTCTGCATCTTGGTCGTCGATGGGTTTGTCATTTCTGTTTTCGCTCGCCGTAGCATTTATGATTTTGGTCCTGGCGGATTTCCTGCGGGCTTTCCTTAATCTGTCGATAAATTCAGACTCCTTTGTATCGGTGGGCAGTGGACGCCTGACCGAGTAGCCTCTTATATCAAATTACATCTGGGCCGGGATTAAATTGCTGGAAGCTCTGAATAAAATAGTTCACAGGCTGGAAGCATGAAGTGCTCCCCCTGCGGCTTATTTCATCTGGCGCGCTGGAGCCCCCAAGATAAATTCTCGCTTTCAATTGGGCGGATCCTTGGGCCGAAGCCAAGATACACGTGTGGAATGGCACTAACTTCAGGGAGATATGGGAAAACTTTCACCGCCGACCTTTCGATGAGGCAAGGAACCCGTTTAATGATGTTTGGAGACGAGGCGGCGTTACGGCTGAAATTCACGCGGGGGATTAAAACGCGGAACATACTCCCGCCGCTAGTTCCAGATATGAGCCTTTCGCAATGGACGTCTCAACCTTTCAAGATGGCCGCAGTGAACGGCTTATCGAATACAACGCTTTCTTGCCGGAACCGGTTTTTTTACTTCGCGTTCTTCCAAAAAGATCAAACCAGTTTCGAACTCTTTCGACCAGTGAGCAAGGCCGAAGCGTCTCCTCAGAGCCATGCGGACTGGAAATACCAAGCCCAGTGCGCCGACAGCTGGAAAAAATGATTGCACTTTATGTCCATTTTCGAACGCTACCTCGGAGTTGATTACTCCGGAGCGGAGACTCCCACCAGCAGCTTGAAGGGCCTGCGCCTGTACGAGGCCACGCCCGCTGGTCTGCCAACCGAGGTTCCACCCCCGCCCAGTCCGCGCAAATACTGGACGCGCCGGGGTCTGGCC
>JBDNGG010000389.1:0-4373 GCA_041689405.1 Terrimicrobiaceae bacterium
AGCATCGTGAGATTCGCCTTATCAGGACGGTCGAAGATTCCGACAAAACGAGCAAACTTCACATCCAGCGAAGTTTCTTCCCGGACCTCCCGGATCAACCCTTGTTCCAGAGTTTCGGCGCCTTCGATCTTCCCGCCCGGCAGGGACCAAAGCTTCTTTCCTCGCTTTTGCCGGACAAGAAGCACTGCCCCGTGGACATCTTCGATCCATCCCATCGTTGACACTTCTTTGGTGATTCGAGGGGCCCGCACGGCTGGGGTGACGATGGACGGTTTTTTTTTGGTGGGTGTGCTCAAGTCGGTTGGTTTAGAAAGATATGATTAATGGAACCGACTCTATAGTGCGACACAATGCTTTTTTCCGGGATCAGAGAAATTCGAGAGCATCACACTAGCGCAGGTCGGAGGCTGGTTCGAGTTTTCCTTCATTTCGATGCGGGGGAGTCCGTCGGAATTGCTTGCCAGATGAGTATTGGCGGGGACATTAAAGAGATGGGATTTTCCCTTTTGAAGTTGAATCTGATCTGCGCGTTGCAGACGTTTGCGTTTGGTGCCGTTCTTCTGTCGTCGTTGCCATTGGTCGCTGCCCCGGTGGTTCCTGTTGGCAATCGTGAAAAAATCGAGTCGGCGTTGGATCAGGAAATTACTGTGGAAGGCACGATTGAACGAATCGGAGAGTCTAAAACGCGGTCGATACTTTTCGTGAATTTCGAAGGGTTGGAGCGTGGCGGGTTTACAGTGATTATCCGTCAGCGCACGTTGGCAGGCGATTTCGTAAAGTTTGATCCTGAATTTGCGCTGAATTTGGTGGGGAAACATGTGCGGATCACGGGCACCGTGATTGCTTACCGGGGAGGATTTCAAATGCAGGTCTTCGCGCCGAGTCAGATTGAATTTCTCGCGACGGATCAGGAGTCGTAATGTTCAGCGCATGTCGGCAGGGCGGGCGACCATGATTCCTGCATGCTTGGAGAACTGAGCGAGGTAGTCACTAAGACGGGCATCAAGGACAACCTGTTTTTTGTCACGGGAGGCATGTAAAAACCGGAGCGTCCCGTTTTTATCCCTCACTGCCAGACCCACGTGAGAGGTGTATGTCCCCGGCCATGTGGTGACGATACTGATGACATCGCCATCTTGAAGCTTGCCCTCAATCGCGCGTACGGACGCTTTCGGAACATACCAGATGCCGCGTCTAGAAATGGCGGCCTCTGATTTTGCGAGCCTAGGAATCAGGGTTGGATCGGCACGGAGTTGGCGGAAGCTCTTCCAATTCTTTGCCATATAGGCCATTTCCCGATTCAGTTTTCGCGCTCCCGGAAGATCCGGTGTGATATCGCGGACTAACGACCTGCGCGCGTTGTCGTATTGCCAGTCCTCCAGATGATGGAGCCGTGAGTCGAACTTCCCCGTGCATTTCCCGCCGCGGTAGCGGTCCATCTCGATCAATCGGAGCAGGTCCCCGGGCGTCGGCTGATCCTTCCATTTGAGCGCCCGCGCAGTGCCTAGGGCAATCTCGAAAAATGTCCAGCAGTCCATGCCCGACATATTCACGCTGGGCGCCTCAATGCGGTCATCAAGCTCCAGAGTGAAATTTTTATATGGAGTTCCGACCAGTGCCATCCCAACCCGTGCAGTGCGTTTGCCGATGGGAAGGGATCGCCAATTTTCCTTAGTGCCGCGTTGAATGAGTTGATTGAACTTCGACTGCCCTATAAACGTCTGCTCCATCGGCAACGCCGCTGAGGCCGTGCCTGCGAGTAGCACGCACAGCGCGAAGCGGAGGAGCGTGCGCATGGGATAGGTCAGTATTTCGCGACGGTCGGATCGATCCGGTCTGCCCAGGCAATGATCCCACCTTCCACATTCCAGAGTTTTCCGAATCCGGCAGCTCGAAGGTCGCGCACTGCCTGGGCGCTGCGCGCTCCCATTTTGCAATGAATGACGATCTCATCTGCGCTGTCGAGTTCACTCATGCGGGAATGAAGTTCGCCGAGAGGGATTAGCTTGGAGCCAGGAATGCGGGAGATATCGTACTCGTATTTCTCGCGCACATCGAGGAGCACAAACCGGTCTGCGTTGTCCATACGCTGTTTCAGTGTTTCCACGTTGATTTCCGGGACGGGCGGTTCGGCCTCTTCGGCTGCTGCCGCCTGCGGAATACCGCAAAATACTTCGTAGTCGATCAGTTCAGTAATGGTCGGACTCTCGCTGCATACCGGACAGGATGGATCTTTTCGAACTTTAAACTCGCGAAACTTCATTTTCAACGCGTCAAAATGCACAAGCCGCCCAATCAGCGGATCGCCAATTCCCATGATTAATTTGATGGTTTCAATCGCCTGCATGACTCCGATGATTCCCGGCAATACGCCCAGCACACCCCCTTCGGCGCAGCTTGGGACCATTCCTGGCGGTGGCGGTTCAGGGTATAAGCAGCGGTAGCAAGGACCGTCGATGTGTGGCGCGAACACCGTACACTGACCATCAAAGCGGAAGATCGAGCCGTAAACATTGGGCTTTTTCAGAAATACGCACACGTCATTGGAAAGATAACGGGTCGGAAAGTTATCTGTGCCGTCGATGACGATATCGTATGGCTCGACGATTTCCGTCGCGTTAGTCGCGGAGAACATGGCGTCATGCAACACCACCTGCACATTGGGATTCGCTTCCTTAATTCGGTCGCGGGCGGAGTTGATTTTTTTCCGTCCGACGTCTTTCGTTCCGTGAAGGATCTGTCGTTGGAGATTGGAATAATCTACGACGTCAAAATCGACGAGGCCCAGCGTTCCCACTCCAGCTGCCGCAAGGTATAGGGCAATCGGAGATCCGAGACCGCCGGTCCCGATGCAAAGCACCTTCGCGGCTTTCAGTCGCCGTTGACCTTCGAGGGTGACTTCCGGCATGATGAGGTGCCGGGAGTAGCGGGCTACTTCGTCGTTGCTTAATGTGATCGATTCTAATCGGGATGGGTCAATGATACTCGGGATACTCATAACAGGGCGTAGGTGTGAGGTTACGCGCGGTATGGCGCAATCTCAAACGGGAATAAATACATAAGGACAAAAGGCCCGGTTCTTTTGGAGGAACCGGGCCTGATTGTGACAGCTGCTCCCCGGGATATTAAGCAGAGCGGCGGGGTGAAGTGTGTCGTGAAAATTATTTCATCAACAGCACTGCCCGCGCACGCTTGATTTCGCGTGTGATCTTGCGGTGCAGATGGGCAGGCATGCCTGTAACCCGGCGAGGGATGATTTTGCCTGCTTCGGTGACGAAGCGCTTCAAGAGATCGGGGTTTTTGTAGTCGATGGCTTCGACTGCGAGGTCGATGCGGCGACGTGGCATCGGGCGGTTGGCGCGCCGGAAGTTAGATCGGCGTTGAGGTGTTTTTGGCTGCATGGGTTGTTACTTGGTTTCCCGGTGAAGGGTATGCCGCTTAAGGTGCGGGTTGTATTTTTTCTTCTCGATACGCCCGGGAGTCTTGGGGCTCTTTTTGTTGCGTTTGCTCATGTAGCGCGAAACAGGTTGTCCCTCCGCACGCGCTTCAGTGCATTCCAGCGTGATGATTTCTTGTGCCATGATTAGTCTTTGCTATCGGTTGATGTGTCTTCGTCGTCGCCGTCGCCGTCTTCGTCGTTCGAGCCGAACAGCGAAACGGGTTGCTGGCGGTATTTTGAATAACGGTCGCGTTTTTCAATATCCGCCTGGCATTCAACCGTAAAACGGGCGAATGGCAGTGCTTCGAGACGGGCTTTTGGGATCGGCTTATTGGACATTTCGCACATCCCGTAGCCACCCTGCTCGATCCTCTTCAGTGCCTGATCGATCTCGTAAAGTGAATCTTGTTCTTGAGAAAGCAATCCTAGCGCAAAGTCACGGTCATAGGCATCACTGCCCGCGTCGGCTTGGTGCATCCCAAATGCCGACGTCTCACCCTCGGTGCGCAGGGTATCACGGGCGACGCCGTTCATGCTGTCCAGGAGCGTATCTTTGAGCGTCAGAAGCCGCTGGCGTTGCCTTGCAAGAAAAGGAGTGAGGGGGACTGGTGCTGCTTTCGTTGGAACGCTGGGGGCTTTTTTGACTGGAGCCTTGGGCGAAGAAGGAGCCTTGGGCGAAGAAGGAGCCTTGGGCGAAGAAGGAGCCTTGGGCGAAGAGAGAGCCTTGGGCGAAGAAGGAGCCTTGCGCGAAGAGAGAGCCTTGGGCGAAGAGGGAGCCTTGCGCGAAGAAGGAGCCTTGCGCGAAGAGAGAGCCTTGGGCGACGAGGGAGCCTTGCGCGAAGAAGGAGCCTTGCGCGAAGAGAGAGCCTTGGGCGAAGAAGGAGCCTTGCGCGAAGAGAGAGCCTTGGGCGAAGAAGGAGCCTTGCGCGAAGAG
>JBDNGG010000390.1:0-2300 GCA_041689405.1 Terrimicrobiaceae bacterium
AACGACCCGCGTCGGTATGATCATGTAAATCCGGATAATCTTGGAAATATTGCCTCGTTCGCTCCTCTCCGAGCTGTATCGCTCTCCAAGCAGGAAGCCGCTCATCTCGCCCTGTCGGGCCACGGAAATTCCCGCAGGCTGCCTCGCGCGTTCCCACACGCCGATCCTGTTTAGTTCGCTCCCACTTGCCGGGATCATCTACTCTCCAGCTTTTTTCCGAATCTTCGCAAGGATATCGCGTGAGATGAAAAGCCCGGAATTCACGATGGACTCCAATGCGGTTGTGACGTCGGGAATCAAGCGGTGTTTCTTGGCCAGTAGGACGAGGCCGAGCGTTCCAGTGATGGGGATTCCGTGAGATTGTGCGCAGCGGCGGGCGGCGAGGTCGTCCAGCACCGCCACAGCCTCTGTGATTCCGGTAGCGATGGAAATAACGGAGCTTTCACCCGGACCCAAGTCCCAGCCTGCGAGAAACGGCGACATCGGAGGGGTGGCAACCCGTTGGAACGGAGCTCCAGAACCCTCGAACCAGAGTCGGGCGGGGTCCATCGGATCATTTACCTTGAGGATTTCATCCACCACCGCTTGCGGGATCAATGCAGGTGAACCAAGCGCCGATAGGGTTTCCAGTAGGCCCGCCTTAGCCAGAACTATGACCGGGGAGGCGTTGAACACCAAGGTCACGCCTGGGAATCCACAAAGTCAAAATCGTCAGGCAGTCCTTGAAACGGACTCACCCGGAGCCGTAAAAGGCTGGCGAGAAACCCTTGGCGAGAAAGACCTGCCAAGTCGGCCGCCCGCTCCTGGCTTAGGTCGCCCAGTTCATAGAGCTTGGCTGCGGCCATCAACCTCAGACATGCGGAGAATTCTTTGGGTGCCTGCCGAAGGGCCGACAACGCGGAATCCGGAACCTCGATTTCCAATTTCATAATTGAACTTTAGGTGTTTCCGAGCGTCGGTGCAATGCGGTTTCGAACTAAACAGGATGGACACGATTGTGATGATTAACGGGAGAATACGGTTCTTTCAGACAGAATGGACAGAATTGATGAAATCGAATGTCCTAGATGCAGGCGGAGATTTTTTGATTGGGATAGAAAGCGCCACCGGAGCCTCACCAATTTCAGCTTTCAGCTTTCAGCTTTCTCCAACTTCATCCAAGCGACCCGTATCTGTATAATTTTGTAAATCCTGTAAAATTCTGTCCATTCTATCTAAAACGCATCGATATATGAATCTCGGCTGGTTGGCTGCGAGGTTTCCCCAGACGCATTGGTCTTGAACTTTTTTGCTATTCATTCCAAGTTGTTCGTATGACGGTTGAAGAAGCGACGCAAGCCATCGCGAACCGCCTATTACGCGAGTTACCGGCGGAGGAGGTCTGGCTTTTTGGGTCACAGGCGCGCGGGGATGCCGGACCCGACAGCGATCTCGATTTGCTTGCGGTAGTGGAGGAATCGGAAATACCAAGTTATCAGCGTGCCCGTGAAGCCCATGCAATCGTGGCGGATATCCGGTTTCCAAAGGATATTATCGTTCTGACCCGAAAAGAATGGCTCAGGCAAGAACACGTGGTCAACACGCTCCCTTATGTGGCCAAAAAAGAGGGCCGACTCCTTCCTGCCGGATGACCCCGGAATATGCTCAAACAGTCGCCGCGTGGCTGGCAAAGGCGCATTCCGACCTCGCCGCGGCCCGGCTTTTGATTCAGGGCACTGAACCCCACTTTGATTCGGGGGTTTACCACTGTCAGCAAGCAGCTGAAAAAGCATTAAAAGGGTGGTTAACCTCCCGTCAGGTCGAATTTCGCAAAACGCACGATCTCACTGAACTTCTGAGCCAATGTATTGACATACATCATTCCTTTAGTGTGTTGGAAGAATCCGCCCGATTTCTTGTGCCTTTTGCTTCACAATTTCGCTATCCGGGCGACCTATTCGAGCCGCCCGTTGAAGAAGCAACGAGAGCGCTGGCAGATGCTTCAAGCATTGAGAAAAAGGGGTCGGTCCGTCATTTGGACATATTTAAGGAGAATGCGTTTCACCATGAAGGGCATGAAGGACATGAAGAAGTTGCGATACGATTGATCGCACACAGGGGCACAGAGGGGGATGATGCAAAGCTGAAAGCTGAAAGTTGAAAGCTGAAAGTTGAAAGCTCAAAGCTGAAAGCTGAAAGCTGATGCGGGTGACGAACTAAACAGGATTGACACGATTGTGATGATTGACGGGAGAATACGGTTTTTCAGACAGAGCCGAGGCGCAGCCGAGACAGACTTCCGAGAGGAAGCCCGAAGGGTG
>JBDNGG010000391.1:0-4867 GCA_041689405.1 Terrimicrobiaceae bacterium
AGCCTCATTGACTCAAAAACGCAAATGACAGATTCGGGCTGGCGGGTTATAGCTCGGGTGCGGCTTGACATGCTTTCCCTTAACCCGCTTGGCGTTTGGAGAGTTTCTTTTGGCCGTTATGATTACCGTCCCAATGGACACAGTCCTGTCATTTCGTCAACATCTCTGCACACGCATTGTGGTTTTCACCGGATTGACGAGTGGCGTGTGTTGGATGTGGGAAGCCTCCAGTCCAGTTAATATAACATCACATAATGGATAAGCTTATAAGCTATGGTATCGTAGGGGTTGGCGGTTTTGGTGCGCAACGCCGGGAGCATTTACGGCGGACTGGGGTCTTTCAAATTATTGGTGGAGTAGATCTCCATGCCGAGGCTTTCGACAAGGCGGACGTCGAGGAGGGCCAGACGTTGCAACGGTTTGGATCGGTCGAAGAATTAGTCGCCGATTCTGCGGTGGAAGCGGTTTTCATTGCAACCCCGGCGAACCTCCATGTGCCGCAGGCAGTAATCGCTTCGCGTGCGGGTAAGGCGATATTCGTCGAAAAGCCGCTCGGACATAACCTCGATGAATGCCGGAAGCTAGTTGAGTATTGCGAGGCAAATAGCGTTCCCCACGGGCACGGATTTAGTGCCCGGTTTTCCCCTATCTACCAGGAGGTCAAGCGGATCGTTGCCAGTGGAACGCTCGGGCGCATAGTCAGTATCTCAGCCGCCACAATGCACACCGGGGGATTCGCTTTCGGGGACGACAACTGGCGCTTCAAGCCGGGCGATAATCCCGGTGGCCCGCTTTACCAGTGCGGCATCCACAAGATCGACCTGTTGCGGTTCCTCTTCGGCGAAGGACGCTGGCTCTCCGGCGTGGTCAACCGTAACATCACGGCGTCACCCACCGACGACGCCTATGTGTTGTTAGGCGACTTCGGAGGCATTCCAACCACCTTTCACAGCCACTACGTGGCCTGCTACCGGCATGCCATGGAAATCTACGGGACCAAGGGCGCCCTCTTCATCACGGAAACTCCGGACAAGCTGGAGCATAAGATCACGGACTTGACCTCGGGCTTCGAGCCGGTTCACGACCTCACCGCAAAAATCCCGCCAAGCGATGCCGAATGCGACTCGCTGCGCGAGTTCGCCCTCGCCGTGCGCGAACGCCGCCAGCCCGCCATGAGCGGACGAGAGGGGCTGAAGTCCCTCGAGCTTGTTTTTGATGCCACAAAAATAGCCCAAGAAATTTCAGAACCTTGTTCAAGCAGTCAATAGTAAACCAATCGTTACGCATTCCACATTAACCCAAACAAAAATTTGATAACAAAAACACTTAAATTTACCCTCACGATTGTGCTATTCCTCTGCGGGTTAGCGGTCGCGCACGCGGAGAAGCCGCCCCAGCCCTCGGTGCTTTTCATCGGGCATCCCAACGGCTATGTCGAGCCGGTGTTGCTGAAGGAGCTGATGGACAAGGGTTTCATCGTCGATCACAGCGCCTGGGACGGGGTGAGCCTGGAGCGGCTGCGCCGGTTTAATACCGTGGTGCTGCTGTCGCTCGGAACTGCGTCACAAGCAGCACCGTGGAAGTCGAAATACGAGGACATGCTCGACGAATACATGCGGCTTGGCGGTGGGGTTATCACCTTCTTCAACGACAACGAGACGTTCTGCGTCGCAGCGAAGCCCTGGTTCGCCAAGCATGGGCTCGACCTCGTGCAAATGCCCGTGCTCGATCCGGCCAATGCCAAGGATGTGCCGCGACCCGAATACCTCTACGGCTCGAAATTTTCCCCTGCAGACAAGATTCTGCCCTCGCCGATCAGCGAGGGGGTGAAGGCGCTCTGGTATAGCCAGACATTCTCTGGTTACTTTCTGCCCCACGCCAATCCGCTGCTCATTGACGCGAACTGGACTCCAGTGGTCCAGACCCGGCCGACTGCTAAATTAGGCAGCGATTTGGGTCTGATAGTTCGGCCGGAGAACTTCAAACCAGAACTTGAGGGCAAAGCCGGCGAATGGACCCTGGTTGCGACCCGCAAGATCGGCAATGGCCGCATGGTCGCCATCGGTCTGGCCCCCATGATCTACGCCTGGGCGCCGCACTTCGACAAGTGGGATGAGGTCGGCTACCGCAAAGGCATCGGTGGCCTGCCGAGCAGTTTCGACCGTTTGTTAGAAAATAGTCTGCGCTGGACAGCCGAACCGTCGCTAAAATCCGGCGCGCTCGGCTGGCAGGTGGGGTTGTTCGCGCCCGTCTCGCAAGGGGACACTCCGCCTGTCAACTGGGACCCGAAAGGATTTGAAAAACCGGGCCCTTGGTTCCGAGGAAGCATGGGTGCGCAAACCGCCTATTCCGGCGGTCAGGGAACAGTAGCGGATTGGGTCGCGGCCGCCAAGGCAGAAGGGCTGAGCTTCTTGGTTTTCCTCGAAGACATGGGCAAGATGGATGCCGACAAGTGGGAGCAATTGAAGAAGGATTGCAAAGCGGCGAGTGCCGGGGATTTCCGCTGCTACCCCGGCCTGCGTTACCGGGTGAAAATCGCCACTGGCGGTACCAACCATAGCTTTGTGGTGGACGGGCGCGGCACGCTTGAGTGGCCGTTAGCGAGATTCCTTACCAAGGAGAACGAGATCAGTGTCCACGAGGGAATGAGCGAAGGGCCGTTCCACATGGCCTTTACGACGAACCTTACCGTGGGATTCATGCGGCACAAAGAGAACGTTACGCCCTTCTGGGATTACAAACTCTATGGCTTATTCTCGGTCCTGACCCGCGACGGCGACAAGGTTCTCGACGACGCGATTGACAAGTATCTGGAGCAGATGAATGCCAACGTGAGTTTCGCGCCGGTGGGGATTGATCTCATGACGAAGCCCGAGCAACTCAAGGGGGTGCTCGCCGGAGGTCGTCCGGTGCTGGCGGTTAACGGTGCCTATGACCAGCGCTATCCGCGACTGCCCGGTGGTCTGGCGCAGGTGGACGTGCATGTCGGCAGCCAAGGCGAGGAGTCAAACATGGGCTTTGGCAGCTACCGTGGTTGGTGGGGGCCTAGCGTGACGGAAGGGCCGCTAGTAAGCATGCGCTTCCGCGGCGGCTACACCTGGAAGGGCGTGGAATACCCGCGCTATTGGATCGAGCGCCATGCCTCGGTTGAGCAGCAGGACTGGTTCATGCCAAGCTGGTCCCGTCTGCCAGTGCGGTTGGACGTCGAGAGCGCCGAGCCTCTGGAGGAAGTTCTGGTCTATGACGGACCGAATGTGCTTTTCCGTTTCGATGTCAAGGGAAAGAAGGAATTCACAACGGAATTTGTCGTGCCGCAAGATCGTAATCGCCACTTGATCGCCTATGCCAAGGATGCCAAGGGACAGCGGGCGTTGACGATGGAAATCTGGACCGAGCAACAACAGCAGCTCTACAACTTTTGCGCCGACCATATTAACGCGCCGTTGGGCCGCGGCTCCGAACCGGGCCATGGCAACGCCTGGACCGAGGGCTACCTAAAGATGGAGCCATCCAACATGGAAGTGGCCGCCGCCTACCCGCGCGTCATTGCCGGCACGGGCAACGAGTCGCGCCGCTTCCAACTCGACCTGGCCAGCCCCGACGTATGGTTGGAGCGTTTCAGCAGCGAGCATTACTTCCCGAAGCTGATGAACTACATGAGCAACCCTTGGCACAACTGGTCCGAGCCGGCGTTGCGAGATGATGTGCGGCACGCCTCGCTGCGGCAGGAGTGGTTCCAGCTGCATGGCAGGAAATATATGCATCCCGGCCAGACCGGCGTCCACTGGGACGGCTACCCTTACGGCCCCGGCGAAGAGAAACCGAAGTTCGCCTATTACGGCATGCAGGAGCTCTCCGGGGAGACGCTCAAGGAAGTGGCGCCGGTCAAGGATTTCAGTTTCGTGCCGGGGTTGAGCCAGGTGGTGTGGGAAAAACCGTTGCCGCCTGACCAGCCGGCGACCTACACGGTATTCCGGCCCGACGGCAAGAGCGAGACCGGCGACTTGCTGGCGCTGGCCATCGCTGGCGGCTGTGTTGTCGGCGACCTGCCCGACGGCAGTGCCATCACCATTACCGACGATCAAGGCTTTACCATCCGTGTTCACGGTACTGGCTTGGGTTACACCTTCCAAGCGGTTCAGGCGACGGATAGAAATAACAAACCCAGCGTCCAAGCCAACCTGCGGATCGCCCCGCGCACGGCGGACGCCACAGTTAAGGCCGGGGCGAAATACGCTTGGCGTTTCGAGACCGTGGATGAGGTGCTGGCCAAGCCCCTCGCACCGGACGCCGGGTGGATGCAGGTCACGCGCGGCAAACTTCTGGAGAACTTTGTCGGGGCGACCGTGGAGGCCGAAGGAGGTGTTGCCGTCGTCCGTCTCGGAAAACAACCGCTGAAGGTCAACAGCACGCCGTTGACGGTGAGCGGGTTCAACCCGAACTGGACGGCCGGCTATTTCGAGCCCAAGACCGGCCTTTACCGGCCTCTCGGCGTCGCGGCCAACGGCATTGGCTACGCCCAGATGGACGCCAGCCGCAGCGATCTGGAGGTGGTGCTCGGAAACGTGGTGACTTGCAACCAGCCAGAGGTGCGGATCTTTGCGGTGCAGGACACGGATGCCGACGGGAAAGCCACCGGCAAATGGACTGTGATGGCGCACAACCCAACGGACAAAGCTCTGGAGGCCGATTTTGCGGTATCCGCGGCGTTCAGCCTGATCAAGGCGCGCGGGCATCAGACGGCGATCCCCAAGGGGAGTTCGGTGCAGTTTACCTTGGAGTAATCAAGTCAACTAAGCTAAAATTATATGAAATCCACGATCAAAACAATTCAACTAAGCTAAAATTATATGAAATCCACGATCAA
>JBDNGG010000392.1:0-3395 GCA_041689405.1 Terrimicrobiaceae bacterium
TGTGTCCCAGCTCTTCCTTGATCACAGCTACCTTGCCAATCAGTCCCTTTTCGACAGCTATTTCTTTTCCACCATTCCGCCCGCCTCGCCTCCTCCCTCCGGCACGCGCTGGCCCAGCTACTGGACTGATTTCAACAGCGCTAATAACGGACTGCGGATCACGGACCTCAGCAAGCCGCTGCTCAATACCAGAATCAAACCCTTTCTTTCCGGTGGAACCCGGCCCGCGCTGGCTGACCTGCGGGACATGGACAGAGCCGCGGCTAACTTGACGCTCGACGGAGCATTTAACATCAATTCGACATCCGTCGAGGCTTGGGTCGCCCTTCTTTCAAGTCAGTCCGGAGTCGATCTTACTCTCTTTTCTGCAGATGATAGCGCTGACAGAACGCTCTCTGCAGACACGCTTCGCAATCCATTTACCCGATTTGTCGCCAGCAATGGCAACTCTGGAGTCAACCAGAGATGGTCCGGGATTCGAGCGTTGGATAATGTGCAGACCCGTGAACTGGCTGAAAGAATTGTCGAACAGGTCAAGCTGCGGGGGCCATTCCTTAGTATGTCGGACTTTCTTAATCGCCGACTCCGATCCTCCTCAGATAGCACAGATAGCACAAGGGCTGGAGCGCTTCAGGCGGCCATTGACCGCACCACGCTCAACAACGCGATCAAGACTGGTAATCCGGTGAATGTGTCAGCCACCATTGCAAGTGCTGTCGCACCGGGTTGGCCACGGCCCATTCCTGAAAACATGTTTGACGCATCAAGCGCATCGGGGGCCCCGTGGGACTCGGCCATTGGTGCCCCCGGTTACCTGCTGCAGCAGGACCTCGTTCAGGCGCTATCGCCGATCATGGCCGCTCGTTCCGACACCTTTGTGGTGCGTGTTTATGGGGAGGTTCGTAATCCCGCAAAACAACCTGCTGCTGCGCCTGAGGCCGTGGCGCGAGGCGAGGCCGTTGTGCAGCGTCTGCCCGTGTTTGTGGATTCGGTGGTGGACCTGCCGGAAAAACCCGTCTCTCTGCTCTCAAGTATCAACAAGGCCCTCGGGCGCAGGTTCCAAATTGTCTCCTTCCGCTGGCTTTCCGAAAATGAAAACTAAATTTCTCCTCCTTTTTGTTCTCGCGACGCTCACGGCATATGCTGAGCCTAAAAAAGCGCCTGTCTCTTTCCGCACGTTTGGCATCGGTGGCGTGGCCACCGACCTCGTTTATCTCGACGGTTCCACACCAAAGCCGATCACCATCGACGATGAAAGGCGCTCGGTTTTCTACGAGTTCGACGGATCTCCGGAACCTGTGGTTTTCGCGCGGATGATTCCCGGCCCTGATGGCAAGGTGGTTCCTAAGGAGGTCTGCCGCGCGGTGCTGCCACCTCCGGATAAGCGTTTTCTCCTTCTGTTTCAAAAGCGTCCCGGCGACGAGGAATGGGCTATTCGGGTGCTGCCGGACAGCATCGAGAGTGTGCCGCCCGGCGGGTATCGCTTCTTGAACTATCTCGATAGCAAAGTCGGCATCATTCTTGGCGAAAACAAGGAACTCATCGAACCCGGAGCTGCTTGGACATCCGAAGGGCGACCCGCCACCGGAAAAGTGGTCTTCAAAGTGCAGGTTTACAAAGTGCCCGGCGAGACGGCCGTCAACGTCTATTCCAATATTTGGGCGCTCGAGGCCTCCAAGCGACACCTCATTCTCATCCTCCCCTCAATCGAAAACCCCTCCGGCGTGAAAGTGAGGCGTCTCTCAGAAGATGTGAACGCCATTCCCGCTGACGAAAAATCACCCCAACCCTGAATCATGAAAACCCCTGCAAAATTGTCAGCCGCCTTTTCGCTCATCGAACTCCTTGTCGTCATCGGGATTATTGCGATCATGGCCACCGCTGGTGTCGTCGCACTTGGTGGCGGTTCTAAATCGGTCCAATCGGCAGCGACCGCCGCCTCCTCGGTCTTCAGCATGGCGCGCACCGAGGCGATTCTGCGCCGTGTGCCCGTGCGTGTGATTGTGGATACATCCTACAACGCCGCGAAGCCTGATGATTACCTGCGCCGCATCGCTGTCGTCGCAAAAAAGGAAGACACGACGGACTGGGAACCAATTTCCCAATGGATGCGGCTGCCAGCGAATGCGTTTTTCAATCCCGATGTCAGCAAACGTTACGGCTCGGGGTCTATGACCGGGGTCGGTGGAAACGGCACCTCGTTTGCCTATTTTGAGTTTCTTCCCAACGGCCAGGCCTCTTCGCCGCGTGCACAGTTTATCGTCACCCGCGGAGCCCTCGCCGGGGATCAATTCTCAGAACTTGGCACAGCCAATCGCTCTGGATTCGTGGTGCACAAACTTGGACGGATGACATTTTTCAATGATCCGGTTGACATCCCCCAGTCATGAAATTTAAGCAGCGAGTATTGGTGGCGTTCACCCTCGTGGAGGTTGTGCTCGCCGTGGGTGTGGCCAGCTTTGCGCTGCTTGCGATTTTCAGTCTTTTCAGCACGGCTCTCCGCACGAATTCCGAGACCCTCTCGCAACACGAGGCACTCGGAGTCACGCGCGCTTTTACCGGCTACCTTGGCTCAACCAATGTCGGGTTTAGCAACGTCTTTACTTGGGCGAAAGATCCGGTCGCCGCACCGGAGGTTTACATTTACTCGGACGAGGATGGCGCATTCCAATACGGTTTGGGAAGCGATACCGCATTTGTCGGTAAGTTGGCTGCACGTCCGGGGCGGTTGTTTCGCATGGTGCTTGAGCTTTCTCGTAACATGCCCCTGCGCGATGCAAGCGGGGCGATCTCAGAGGCCCGTCCGAGCGCAAGCGTTCTCCCCGCTTCGGCGGCATCTTACACGAATGATGCAGCCCTCGCGCTCAAAGTGAGAGTCTTTGATGTGGCCGCGCCGGGTCTCCCGATCACGAACCTGCAACCTGTGCTTACCTATGATGCGATTGTCCCGCGCTAACGCCGGCTTCACGCTGATCGAACTGCTCGTGGCAGCCACCGTGGGTGTGTTGCTCTTGATGTTGTTGGTGGGGATTGTGTCGCAGTCCATGACCGCAACGCGCAGGGCTAATAACTCTCTCATGGCTGCGAACTCCGCTGCGGCGGCGGTTGATCTTCTCGCCTCCGACATGGATTCGATGGTCGGGACGCGTCAGCCTTTCGAGTTCTTTCAAACTTCTTCGGAAAACCTTGCCGGCCTCGGGGTCGTGTCACAAGTCTCACTCATTTCTCTTCCCGGAGGCGAAAATGCGGAGCCCCCCGACCACGGCCAGGCCCGTGCGATCCGCTATGAGGTGTTGCATCAGGATCCGATCAACGACGGAGGAAACAAGAAAACCTTCGGCCTCTATCGCACGGTCATTTCTTCGAGCGCGACATTCACGGATTATCTCGGCAAA
>JBDNGG010000393.1:0-2611 GCA_041689405.1 Terrimicrobiaceae bacterium
ACATTTCTTATAAGGAGACGGGCCTTCCGATTGAGAAGCCGTAGATCGAATGGTTCGCCCAAGTCCAGAAAGATGCGGTGAAAGATCCGGTACTCGAGCTTTCCGACCGCATCCAATTCGCGCAGAAACACTGGGGCACCACCCTTTTCTACGTGGATACGAACAACTACGGGGAAAACGTGAACGGGGTGGAAAAGGCGACGCTGATGCCGCCCGAGATGTTTGCCCGCCTCGCGGCCCTGCATCCCGACACGCTGCTCATACCCGAGCACGAGTCGCCCGGGTATTACGCGACCACCGCACCCTTCAACCAGCCCGGGGTTGATCACACGGCGGCGACTCCACCCGAGATCCGCAAGAAATACCCGGGGGCCTTCCTGATCTCCGCTCTGACCCAAACTGAGGCAATCCCGCGTTTCTGGGATGAATATGTGCGCGGGATCGGGGAGGGAGATGCTCTCTACTTAAATCTCTCAGAAGAAGCCCCCCCGGGAACCAATGCCATGGTCGGACGCCTCTACCGCGAGGCGGAACTCCGGAAGAAGGCACCGGAAAATGTTCGCGCCTCGGCGGAGTCCTTGGCCTCTGCGGATCCCGCAGTGCGACTGGCGGCGGTGCGCGCGATTTCCGGCAAGCCGGAGGCCGCCTTGGTCCCTGGTCTGCTGGCACTCGCGAAGGCGGACCCGGAGTGGGTGATTCGCAGGGCTTCGCTGTATCCCCTGGCGCTCGCGGAAGACCCCGCAGCGGATGACTACTTGCTCGGGCTCCCCGGAGACAAAATCGACCTTGGAGGATTTGCCATGCTGGCTCTGGCCGCCAGGGGCGAGAGTACCGTTCCGATTTTTGAACGTATTCTCGATCAAACGGGCGACGAAAAACGCGAGGCCCGCCACGACGCCGTCACCGGACTGAACCTTCTCGACAGCCCCAAGTCGGTGCCGCCACTGCTGCGGGTACTTCAGGACAAATACTCCTCAAACCGCGGAATGGCCCTGCTCATTCTGGAATCCAAGCTGGTCAAATATCCCGGACAGCCGGCGTGCGATGCCCTGCTCGCGATGCGCGACGTTCCCGTTAACAAGTATTTGCTTCCGCAGATTGACAGAGTGCTCGCGGATCTTAATAAAAAGGGCTTCGGTCCTACGGATACCACGGTGCGAAGCGCCGGGAACGATGTTTTCTCCCAGTGGAACGCTTGGCTTGCTTCAGGCAACGGAACGCCGATGCCGCCCGCTTTGGCTGCTTACGGAGTCAAAGGCTGGCCAGCTCTGGCAAGAATCGAGCAAGCCCTCTTTTCCGCCAAACCGACGAGAGATTTTACAGCCGTCGCCTTCGCGGATCTCTTACCCCTGACCACGGACGCCAATCCGGTTGTCCGCTACCAAGCTGTAGCCGCTCTCGGGGCGTCGGGTGATAACCGTGCGGTGGAGCTGATCGGCACGATGCTGGAAAATGAAAAGAACCCCGCCGTGAAACGCCGGACCATTGAGGCATTGAAGCAACTGGGGACTAACCCATCGGCCCTGCCAGCAATTCAACGCATCAACGAAACCGCCGCTCCCGAATTAAAACCGTTCCTCGACGCGCTCGGCAAGTGACGCCAGAGACGCTGTCGGGTGTGATTTGAGGTGGATCGCGATCTCCGAGCGCGATGAGAAAAACTACGCTGGTCAGAGCAACCTTTCCGGATGCCGCATACAAGGGCCTGGGGATATGTCCGGCACTTTTATCCCCCGCTTATTCCGTCATGATTCCAGAATGATATGGGTCGAAGGGTGAAGAAGAATCTCCCTGTTTAGGAAACAACTGACGAGTTCCTTCTCCGGTGTAATTTCCACCAGACGGTCGTGCTTCGAATCCGAATAGACCAGATTTCCATTTTTCAATTTGGAAATTCCGGCGATCCATCCCAGCTCAAGTCCCGTATCTTCCACCATGTCATAACGCCAGAGCGTCTTCCCCGCCGGATCAATCTCCACAATAAGTCCCGTCGGACCAAGGCTGACCAAGGTGTTCCCGTCCGGCAACCGGATCGGCATGTAGGGAGGTCCCTCAAGGCTGGCTTCCCATTCGATCCGCCCGTCCCAGTTAAATTCCGCGAGCTTGCGATCATGGTAGCATGCGACCAGCAAGTTTCCATCGGGCAACGCACGAATGAGGCGAAACATGTCATACTGCGGAAGGTAGTCTCCCGCATACGGAAAGGGCATGAAACGAACAACGCTACCACTGCGATCAATCAAGCTGATCCGGCACCGCGATGTGTCCCCGGAAAGAACATGTCCGTCCGCCAGTTTTTGACAGGAAAAAAGGGCGAGTTTTTCAATGCCATAGCGCCAGACTTCCTGGAAGTCCGCATCCAGTTCGATAACCGCCAGATTGGAACTCAGCAACAAGTGGCCATTGGTCAACAGATCGAGATCGAGCGGATAATCCACGTGAAATTGCCGGAGGATCTTTCCATCCTTGGAAACGTGGACCACGCGATTGTGCCGGGTGTCATGCTCGGCGGCGATGAAGGCGTGAGCAAATGCCGCGCTCATTGGAACCGGAAGACCACGCAATCCCGGGTCGTCTTGCGGTGGATTTCCCACGGAGTTTATTGCCATGC
>JBDNGG010000394.1:0-8936 GCA_041689405.1 Terrimicrobiaceae bacterium
GGGCGTCTCCGCACTGCAGCTTTCGAACCCCCCGATGACACGCCCGCCTTTAATTTCCAACGCCGGAATTTCTTGTCCGCCGTTCTCGCATGGTATTATGTGGTATCTCTATGTCGATACTCCTCGGTCGTTCCCGTTTATTTATTCTCGCAGTCATGATTCTTTGTTTTGGAGGCAATTATTCTGCCGCTCGGGCGGAAGGTTCCGGCAAGGAAGATTTTTCAACCGCCACCGCCACTGTTTTTCGTATCCCGATTCGGAGCAGCGGTGCCGACCAGTCAACGACAGCCACTCTTTACTGTGGAATCCCCTTTCCAGAAACTTGGAAAGTGGGTCCGGTGGCGATCGTGGATGGCAAAGGCCAGGAGGTCCCCAGCTCTTCACGGATCATGGCCCGGTGGCCGGATTCGGACGCCATCCGCTGGTTGGGGGTCGAATTTCAGGGCGATCCCTCGCAGAAATATTTTGCGGTCCCCGCCACCGCGAAGATCGGGCCGGTGGTCCCCGGCGTGGAGGTTACTGAAGAGGCCAACGTCTTTGTGGTGGTGGCCGGAACGACAAAATTCATTCTTCCCAAAGTGGGCGCCTTGATCGGACAGGCTTATCTGGACCGGAATGGGGATGGTGCCTTCACCCTGGAAGAACTTCTACTGAAAAACACGTCCGGCGACGATCTTTACGCCATCGACCAGGACGGCACCCTCGCTACCATTGGCGGGGACACGGATGATGGGCAATTGCGCTATGAGACCGGCGCGGAGGAGCGTCCTGAAGGGGCTCCGGTTCTGCGGGCGGTTTTTCGGAGGGAGGGTTGGTATGTCACCGAGGCCGGGGTGAAGATTGCCCGCCACATCACCCGATTGATTTTCGAGCCCGGAGCCGCCGGGGTGAAGGTCGCGCACAGCTTCATTCTCAGCGAGGACACCGAAAAGGTTTGGTTCACCGACTACGGGCTGCGTTTGAACTATGCCAAGGCGGGCCAGCCTGACACCGTCTTTTTCCCCGCGAGCGATCAAGCGGATGCCAAGTCAGTCAAAGTCGCATTGCCTCCGGCCCTCAGCGAGGTGTACCTCTTTCAGGAAAAGGCTTTCTACATGTCGCGAATGGACCTGGTTAAGGATTGTCACTTCCAGATTGGAACCCTCAACGCATTCGGTCAGGAAGATGTCGTTACGCAAGGTTCCCTGGCCGGAAATTGGATCCTGGCCGGCAACGCTCACAGCGGGATCGGGATCGCCGTGCGCAACTTCTGGCAAACCTTTCCCAAGGAATTGAACACCACCCATGAAGCAATAACGCTCCATCTCTGGTCGCCGCGTGGCGGCGCAGTGCTGGATCTGCGCACCGCTTCAATCCGGGAGAATTGGCCCGAGGAATGGTATAACGAAAACTACGCCAGCAAGCCCCTCCTCGCCCGCATCAACAAGATGAATGTGAACGCCATGGGACTGGCCCGCAGTCACGATTTTTTCATTGCGCTGTCAGCCGCCGCAGATCCGCAGACCATGGCCAAGGTGGCCGCCCGCACTCAAACCCCAACCGTCTCCTTGGTGGATCCCGCCTGGCTGCGTTTTTCCGAAGCCATGGGACGTTTCGCACCCTATTCTCCAGAGGAGTTCCCCGGGGAGGAAGCCTTTGCCGCCGAATGGTTTGATCAACACATGAACATCTGGCGCCAGTGGGGCGACTATGGCTTCCTCGAATTCGGCAATTGGCCTCATGTCTGGTACCGCAAGGCCACCAAGGGACCTCTGGAAGGGAAATGGCATCCCTATGTGGATCGCTACTCCTCCAGCATGGACTACGGCACCTATGCCCATCTCTGGCGGATGTTCGCTCGCACCGGACAGCGGAAATATTTTGACGCCGCAGAAGAAACGACCCGCCAACGCCTTGATCTCAATATGGTCCATTGGGATGGACTCAATCATAGCGAGCCTTTCAAGTTGGGTCGATATGATCGATTTCCCAACCGGGTGAAAGGCATCTACACCACGTCCAACAGCCCGGTCAGCTGGGGTGAGTTTAGCGGAATGCACCATAATTCTGGAACCGACTTGCGGGCACTCGCCTATTGGTATTATCTGACCGATCACCGCCCGGCCTGGGAAATGATCACAGACTATCGTGATGTGGTGAAGAAAGTCTGGAAAGACAACCAAGTCGGTAATTTACGGCATGGCCGCCCCTTTGCCGTCCTCAAAAATCTGGCCACAGTTTATCAGGAGACGGGAGACCTGGAAATGAAACTCATCATCGAAGACCAGGTGAAATACCTCGTCGATTTGGAAGCCCCCCAAGGTTTGGCCCGGGAAGCGGAAGCTACGGGCTTGGCGAAATACGGAGTCAAGGCCGGATCGATGCAGCGGGCTTATGAGGTGACGAAGGACCCGCTCGCGGCGCAATCCCTCGTTCGTGGAGCCACGACTTGGGCCACGACCTCAACGGGTCGCCTGCCCATGCGCTACTACGAGGTGGAGGGCGAATTATTCGCCGCCGCCTATGATCTGACGAAGGACCCCGTTCTGCTCCGCGCGTTGCTCCGAAACATGAAACTGACCCTCTCGAACTATCGGGCGGCCAACGGGAAAGACTGGGAGCCCATTTGGGAGGGCGTGGGTCCTTCCGCCTCCAGCAACGTATATCCTTTGGGTGGAATCGCCTTCGCCATGGACGCTATCAGCCGCCACGAAAAAGAAACCGGAGAAAAGGTGGAACTGACCCCATTCGTCCGCCAAGGAGGGTTCGGCGATCAGGTGCTGGCCGCATTCGAAAAACCGGCAGGGAAAGAGATCGTTCTGGATGTTCGGAGCATTCATGAACTGAGCCCGACGATCTACAATGCCAAGGGAGGGAAGGTGGCGGGTGTCATCATGGAACCTTATCGGGACCAACTTTACACCCTCGATAAAGCCGCCACCCGCTGGAAAATCACTTTGCCCGACTCTCTTCCGGCCGGAACTCACTTCGTCGATTCCGGATACAGCGGAGCGATGTGGGAAGTCACCTGGACCAATGCCAAAAAAATTGTTCTCTATGCGCCCGAAACCTACTTGCTGGGCACTGGTGGCGACTCGCAATGGCCAAACCGCGTCATGCCCTCGCAGCTTGATCACAGGGAACCGGTGTACTTCATGGTGCCGAAAGACACGACCCAGTTTGAAATTTCCTCAATGGGTTCGGTTGAATTCATCCGGCCTGGTGGCGAGACCATCGCCCTGCCAGGAACGGATGGTCGGAGCCAGGTCGTGGAAGTGGCAGAGACAGACCGCGGTCAACTGTGGAGCCTAGGGACGCAGGGCCTGACTTTTGTTACTCTCAAGGGAGTCCCCCCCTTCCTGGCCTATGGCAACCCCAACCGGTTCTTTCTTCCTCAGGTGGAGGACGGAGCTTTGGCCAAAATGCTACCGCTCCCCCATTCCAGGTCCAAGATGCCGGCAGAGAAAGAGGATCTCTATGCGAGCTTTGAAGGCCAACCTGGAGAACCCACCCGTGGGCTGATTCTCACCGGGAAACGCCGACTATCCATTGCCTCCGCCCCCCCGGAATTGATCTCCCCCCAAGCTGGAACCATGGAGTTTTGGGTCATGCCCTATTGGAATAGCGTGGATCAGCTCAATGAATCCGGAAAAATCCATGCCCTGATGGATGGCGGCACCTGGAACCTGGTCTTTCACCGGTGGGGCGAAATGTCCGCCACCGCTACGGTAGAAGGCAAAGAACTCGACCCCAAGAAATCTCTTGCTCCCGCCGCCCCGGCTCCGATCGAGACGAACGCCGGTGCCATCCTGAAAATCGGCCAGTGGACGCATGTCGCACTCCAGTGGAAGGAAGTGGACGGTCAATTCAGCTTGGAGATCTATGTGGATGGCCGCCAGCAACGCTATGGTCCCAGTGGTGCCGGAATGGCAACTTCTCGAGAAGGCTTCACGCCGGCCCAAATCGCCAAAGAGCTTCTTTTCGGTGGCAGCCAAAAAGGACGCAGCAACCTGGACGCCATCCTCGCCGGTCTCCGCTTTTCTCAAACTCCGCGCTATGCGAAAAACTTTGATCCCCGGACCGCCACGACCCTCGAGGTGGATCCAACTACCACCGCACTCTTTCTTTTCGATGGAAACACGAAAGGAACTGTCAACGCCGGAAAACCGGCACCGGTCGCCACGGTGCTCAATCCCTGAAGATCCCACCGCCGGCCGAGAAAGGATCAACGCTTCCGGCCCGCCTCGTCCCCCACCACGAACTCCCACTCCACCTCGACGGTCCGCGTTCCGTCCGGGAAGGTGATTGTCTTGCGAAAAGTAAG
Organism: Terrimicrobiaceae bacterium; assembly: GCA_041689405.1. Lineage (GTDB taxonomy): Bacteria > Verrucomicrobiota > Verrucomicrobiia > Chthoniobacterales > JAATET01 > JBDNGG01. The sequence continues at coordinate 4,304 of JBDNGG010000394.1, forward strand.
GGATCCCCGCGATCCCGGCAGCCGACAAATATCGGCGGAAACCAGAGGCCATTTTTTGCAACGGAGGTCCAGTTCCTGACTCTCCAAAACGATTACGCCCCAGCCATCTTCCACCCGGAGAAAGGCTTCCGGATGGGCATGCCAGGAATAGTCGAGAGTGCTGAGGGCCTCCGCCGTGATTTGGTCCCGGACCGTGATCCGGGAACCCTCCGCCCGGAGGCTCCTTCGGACCGACTGCACCCCCGCCTCGATCGGATAGGTCGCAGTCAAATCGAAATGGGTTTCTTGACCACTGGATGAAGTGGCTCGAGTCGCCGGTTTTTTTGTTGCCTGGCAACCGTTGATTACCGGGATATTGTGGGCCGACGGTCCGAGAGTGAATTTTCGTTCGGAAGTTTGTAGATATTGCTGATAGCCAGGATCGGTGATCATCCAATGCCCGCCCGCTGCCACGACCAGATGGCCGGCATCGCAATGCAGGTGACCCATGGCGGAATTGCTCCAGGCCACAACCGCCTTGGCCCGCAGCCGCCGGGGACGGAGGTTCCAGACCAAGGCGTAGTGGGCATCTCCGGGGTCGACCGTGCGGACCCTGATCACAGTTGGAAGCCGGCCATTCCTTGGAAGGTGGGTGAGTGCATCACACCGAATAATCCGCGAAAACCGACGCGGGGCAACAAACGGGATCGGCTCCGGCAGACGTCGAAGAAACTTGGCCGCAAAAGAATAGTGGAAAAGCATCTGCGTCGGCTCGACATCACCGATCAGAGCCAGACTCTCCGGGTGGCCCGGCGCACCCAATCCGACGATCTCTTCCAGAATCTGCCTCAGCCGTTCGTGGCCAAGCAGGGCCTTTCGGTCGGGGGCGTCTGGGTCTTGCAGGATGAAATCCATCAAAAAATCCGCCACATACCCATCGTAGCAGACGCCTTCGCAGTGACCCTTCATCCCTTGGTCGAGCCAGACTCGGAGTTTGGCCATGAGATGGTTCTTGGCGACCCCGGCGCTGGCATGTGTGACCTCGTGAGCACCGATCGCCCAACCCAAATTGACGATGACGGCGATGTTGGCGAGCTGGATGTGATTCGACGGTTCGCTGGGCGTACCTGCCTCCGCGAAATGTTCCACTAAACGGGCCAAGGTCGCACGCAGCACCTCGCGGAGTTCGCAGTCCGGCCAGCTCCAGTGCAGGGCCGTAACCAGGATTCGCACCATATGGGGCGACCAGAGATTGGGAATATTTTCAGGAAGAAACTTCCAGTGGTGCAGGCCCATTAGATCCCGTTCGACGACAGCCCGCGCCGCCGCCGAGCCATTCAGTTCCACTTCCCAGCCCAAAGAGAGAATGCGTTCCTCCAATGCCCACAAAGTCCAAGTCGCATAGGGGTATCCGGGCAACCCGCGAAGCGACGACAAATCTGTCGGATGTTCGCTGAGAGGCAGAGGAATCGCCAGACGTTGCCGGATGCGATAGAAATCAACCTGCAGGGAACGTTGAGGAAGAAACCGAGTGGCGCGGCGATGGATTTCCGGTGAAAACCGGGGAGAGGTCATGTCTGATTTGTAATAAGAAAAATGAGCTTCTGGTAAAAATCCTCCACGTTTAGCGTTCGCGGACGGTCGTCCCGGTCTCCAGGCGATAGGAGAGGAGTTTCTGACCCGAATTAGTGCTGTTCCCCCGGGCCAACTCGGAGAGCATGATGAGGCTCTGATTCATAATTTCTTCTTCGGGATAGAGGTAGGCAGTCCATCGCATCGTGAGGCTTTCCAGGATGTTTGCTTCGGTCACAAGCACTACCGAGAGGTCTTCGGGCACATTAAGGGCAAGATGTTTGACCGCTTTCTCGATGGGTATCGAAAAAGAACTTCCCCCACCCACCAACCCGTCCAAACGGCCTTTGGATAAAAAAGCGGTTATATCCCCGATCACGTTCTCATCGTTGCCAATGGCAAAGGCTTTTTGCAGATTAGGGTCCGCTGTGATGTTGTGATCCTTCAGGGCTTCCAGATAGCCTTCGTGGCCGATCCGGACGTAGTCGATGGTGTCACTTCCCGACACGAATCCTATCCGACGATGGCCCGTGCGGATGAGGTGAGAGGTGGCGTCGTAGGTTTGACGGCGATGATTGGACGAGATAAAATTAAGATCGGTTCCAGAAAGATCCCGGTTGGTGATGACCAAGGGGAGGGGGAATTTTCCCCGGTGCTTCCGATCAAGCTCAAGGAGAGCGTTCACCCACTCTTGCGAAGGGCGGGCAATGAGGATTCCATGATAACCGCTGAGTGGATGAAGAACGGCATCCCGCAACTTTTCAAGGTTGGGCGTGTGTTTGTAATGCACCAGGGAATTGGTCGCTTCTTCAGCGTGGTGCACTAAATCGTAATGGTAGAGGGAATAGGTCGTCAGAGGCGACCCAATCCGCTCCAGGCCAAGGAAGCGCAATTGACGGCGCGAAGGGGGTTCGAGCACGTAGTTGCCGCGCCCATGAGTCGCCGTCACGTATTGGCTCTCGATCAATTGGCCCAAGGCCGCGCGAATCGTCCGGCGGCTGACTTGCAATAAATCGGTCAGCTTGCGTTCGGACGGAAGTGGATCTCCGGCCTTCAAGTGCCCGCTTTCAATCCAATCCGCAATCTGCTGGTCGATCTGACGATAAAGAGGGACCTCGGAACTCTCTCGCAAGCGGCCAGCCAGCTCCCTGAGAAGGGATTCCTGCCGGCCAGCGGAACTCGTCCCATCTGCGGGTTGTTCCGAGAGGGAAGAGGTCTTGGGAAATCCCGAAAGTGTCGCCATCGTGTTCATTGATACTGATTCATCGCAGGAATAGCAAATATGAAGCGAGTCAATATCATCTCCTCCACTCAAGTCAAACGAAGCGCTTTACTCCAAAGCCCCGCCTTGCTAACTTGCCTAGATGGAAACGCCCGCTTCCGCCGCAACACCCAGTGTCAATGGTCGGGCAATCGGTAAGCGATTTCCTATCAGAAAGATCCTTTGGGGGATCTCGGTTCTCATCCTTGCCCTCCTCGTCCCCGGCCAGCAGGGACCCGCAGCCGTCGGCGAGGGCGTCCGCATCCTTTACGTGAGCCCGAGTGGTGCGGATGAACGGGACGGGCTGTCGCCCGACCAGGCCTTTCGCACGCTGCAACGTGCTGCCGATACCACGCAACCGGGAGACACGGTGTCCATTATGGAGGGCACCTACACCAACGCGTCGAGGGACTGCGGCGCGCTGTTGCTCATCACGCGTTCGGGTTCCGAGGAGGCGCCGATTCGTTACCGCGCGCATCCGGGACACAAGCCGCGCCTCCTGTTCGACTGCTATCAGGCCGTCCGGATCGCCGGAGCCTCATGGATCGAGGTGCAAGGGCTTGAGATTGATGGCAGCAAGGCCGGAATCACTCTCGAACTGGCCCGGGAATACGAGAAGGAGAACCGCCCGGAGTTTGACAACGACGGCATTGTCGTCGGGCCGCCCGGTGACTTCTCCAAGCCGCAGCCGCCATTTCCCCATCACGTTCGAATCGTCGGCAACACGGTCCACCACTGTTCCGGCGCGGGCATCAGCGCCTACCTCTCCGACTATATCACGATCGAGGAAAACCGTGTCTATGCCTGCGCCTGGTATTCCCCCTGGGCCAAGAGCGGGATCAGTCTCGGCTGGGGTTACAACTCCGACACGAACAAAAACACCTACAAGAATATCATCCGCGGCAACACCACCTTTGACAACGCCAACTACATCCCGTGGCGCACAAAGAAGAAGATCACCGACGGTAATGGGATCATCGTGGACTCCATGCGCAACCAGGATCGGAACCCGAAAAAGTTCCCTCCCTACGAGGGGTACTCGCTGGTCCAGGGGAACGTGAGCTTCAACAACGGGGGTTCTGGCATGCACGCCTTCCTGAGCGACCACGTTCACTTTGAGGGAAACATTGCCTGGCATAATGCCCGCGTGGTCAAGGACGGGTGTGAGATGTTTGGGATGGACTGCAAGGACGTGCTCGTGCTGAACAACGTCATCGTCCCGCGTGCGGGGGGACGGGCGAACAGCAATCGGTCATGGCACGGTCCTAACGTCGGCCTCTTCTACGACTACAATGTGTATTTCAACACCACGAATGTCGCGGTGCGAGGGCCGCACGACCAATTTGTGGATCCTCTTTTCGTAACCCCTTCCACTAACGCGGCGGTGGCGGATTTCCGGTTTCAGCCAGGGAGTCCCGTTCCGCAGAACGGATTTCCAGGGATTGAGGAGTGGAAAAGAGTCGAGTTGCCTCGCCTCCAAAGCGCCGCAGAGAAATAGGTGGCGGGCGGCCCACGAAACCCGTTGTTTTCGGGCATGAGCCCCCGTCAACCCGTGTTCCACTGCGTGTTGCCTCAAGCAAAAAAGACACCGGGGAGTAAAAAAGTGGGCGATACGTTGACTCATAACCGATGACACCGGAGGATGCGCAAAAATGGCTCTCTGGAAGGAGCCCGTAAGGAGACTGGAGGAGGTCCATTTTTGCGCTCGCGATTTCCGGGGTGGGGAGCTTTACGCCGCCGCTCTCATCGTTGGGCTTGTTCAAACTCGCAGCACCTTTCGTAGCTTTTTCTCGATCCGCCTTTTCAGCGCGAAGGGATTGA
>JBDNGG010000395.1:0-1614 GCA_041689405.1 Terrimicrobiaceae bacterium
ACGGGGCATCAGGCAGTGATCTGATCCAAAAAATCAGCCAGCTTTTTGCCTCGCCCGCTCCTTCCACGGCATTCTTTGTGATCAGCCCCTTTGCGACAACGGCTCTTGTGACCCATCTGCTTTCACGCGGTCTGCGTATCCCGCAAGACGTATCCGTAATCACGCGTGACTACGACCCACTGCTCGAATGGATCCGCCCTCCCTCCGCACACTACATCCCACCCTTGCGGCGAATTGCCTCCCGGATTTCCCGACTGGCGGTGGAGATGGCGACATCAAGCCCGTTTCCGCTTTATCATATTCAGATCATGCCGCAATTCTGCTGTTCGGAATCACTGACTGTCTGCCCTGAAATTAAGGGATCAAATCGCTGAGCATTTCCTGCACTTGGAGAAGCTTCGGGAGATAGTCTTTAAGCATCTGGTTGGGGCTCATGCGATGCGGTTGGGAACTCACGCTGATAGCTGCTACGCATCGACCGGCTGAGTTGAAGACCGGCGCGGCAAGTGAGATGAGGCCAATCTGCAGTTCCTCCTCAACCAAGCAATACCCCTCGATGCGCACTTGGGCGAGCTTCTTCCTGAGCACCGGCATGCTGGTGATTGTGTGCTGCGTATACTCCAGCCGCGAGGCGCTTTCCAAAAGCTGTTCCGCCGCTTCCGGCTCCATGACCGCAAGCAAAACTTTTCCCATGGAGGTGCAGTAAAGCGGTAGGCGCGTTCCCACATTCACGCTGATCGAGAGGATCCGTTTGACCGCGGCTCGTGCCACATAAACCATTTCGTTCCCGTCGAGGACGGCAGCCGAACACGATTCGTTGGTTTCCCCGCACAGACGTTCTACTGCGGTCTGAAGAATTTGCGGAGTCGTCGTGGAGGCCAGATACGCATACCCCAATCTCATCGCATGGACGGTCAGACGGAAAAATTTCCCGTCATATTCGGCATAACCCAGACGTGTGAGGGTGAGCAGGCAGCGGCGCGCAGCCGCCCTTGAGAGCCCGACCGTTTGGGCCACTTCGGCGATGGTCAACTTTTGATGGTTTTCATCAAAACATTCAATGACTGCAAGGCCCTTCTCTAAACCAACAATGTGGTTGCGCTGATCGTAAGTTGTCGTCGAGTCTCGCATCCGGTGCGGTATACGCACTCCCGGCGAGAAATGCAATCATCCGAAACGAAAATGAAATTAGCGGGCATCCTTTTTCTCGTGAAGGCTCAGCAGTTTTTCAATCAGAAGATTTGAAATAACCTGATGCCCACGATCATTGGGATGCATCCCATCAAGCAGAAGTTCAGAAGCGGATTCTCCTGTCTCATCGGGAAACTTCATCCATGCCTGATGAATATCGACCAGGGGAATCTTTTCTTTCTCGGAAAGCGTTCGCACGGCGGCTGCATAGGTATCCAGGATGCTATTCAGTCCACCCGGATTATTGGGATCGTAGGGTGTAGTCCCATAAAGTTCACGGAGTTTAGGCGTCCAGGAGAGTTGTTGCGGGGTGAGAAGAATCGCCTCTCCGCCATGGGAGCGAATTTCTCTGACGAAATATTGAAGATTCTCCAGATACACGTCGAGAGGAACACGTGGTCCGGTCGCGGGCGGCTCCTTCCA
>JBDNGG010000396.1:0-3855 GCA_041689405.1 Terrimicrobiaceae bacterium
ACCCCACCGACGCAGCTCCCTGGGTGCCCGCCGTGCAGTATCTGGGGACTCTGGGTTTCTTCGACGGCTACGACGCACTTCCCCATGAGCCGCTCGGAGCCTCGGCGGAAACGTGGGCCGATCGCTGGAAGCAACTCTCCCCTCGCGCTGCTGCGCTCGATCCCAATCTTACGCGGGGTGAATCGGCCCTGCAGGTGTTCCGTGATTTGCGAAAGTAATATTTTTCTAACAATACATGACTCAACAAGAACCCGCCTACACAACACGAAGACAATACCTCGACGCCATCGCCGCCACGCGCGACGCACGCATGCAGTGGTGGAGGGAGGCCCGGTTCGGGATGTTTGTCCACTTGGGGCTCTACTCGGTGCTGGGACGCCACGAGTGGGCGATGGCGACCGAATGCATTCCCGCTGCGGAATACGAGCGGCTCGCGGATGAGTTTCATCCTAAGCCCGGATGCGCTCGGGAGTGGGCTCGTCTGGCTAAAGCCTCCGGAATGAAATATATGGTGTTCACTACCAAACACCACGAAGGCTATTGTCTTTGGGATACTGAGCAGACGGACTATAATAGTGTCCGATCCGGCCCGAAGCGCGATCTGGTCGCCGAATACGTTGAGGCCTGCCGCGCCGAAGGACTCCGGGTCGGACTCTATTATTCACTGATGGACTGGCAACACCCGGATGGCGGAACGTGTCTGGTTGACCCGGATGCCAGACGTCGTTTTCTCGACTACGCGCGTGCGCTTGTCCGGGAGTTGATGAGCAACTACGGCAAGATCGATATTCTCTGGTATGACGTGCCCAATCCGCTGACGAATGCCGAGGGCTGGGAGTCCGATGCCTTGAACCAGATGGTTCGGTCTCTGCAGCCGGACATCCTCATTAATAATCGTTCCCGGTTGGATGAGGATTTTGCGACGCCCGAGGGCAAGGTCGTCGCCGAGAACGATGGGACCGGTCGCGGCTGGGAAGCGTGCATGACTTTCAATCACGAGAGCTGGGGCTACATGCACGGGGTGGAGATCGACGCCTTCCGCTGCCGGGATATTCTCAAAATGCTGGCCACGGCGTGTCAGGATGGCGGCAACCTGCTGCTAAACATCGGACCGCTTCCGGACGGCAGTGTTCCGCCCGATGCGATTAAGCCGCTGCAGGCGACGGGTCGATGGCTGGAGCGACATGGCGAGGCGGTCTATGGCGCGCTCGATCCGGCAGGCGCATTTTTGCAGTTTCCCGTAAAAGTTTCGCGCAAGGAGAACACAGTCTATGTGTGGCGGATTGTCTGGGCGGGACGGGAACAAGGGCTCGGCGGCTATCAGACTCCGGTCGAACGAGTGACCTGTGTGACCACCGGAGAGAAGGTGGACTTCACCCAGGAGGGCAGCCGGATTCTCCTGAAAAACCTGCCCGAGGTCTGCCCCGATAAAGAAGCCTCGCTGGCTGTCTTCAAACTTGAGTTCCCCCAACCGCCTGAATACCGCTGGGCTCCGACAACCCCGGCGCTCTATGCGCTATGGTGAGATTGCGGAAATTCAATCGAAAAAACTAACAAAACGAAATTTAATACCCTCAAGAGTGCTGCAAAAAAACCCACCATCAAAATGAAAATAAATACCACATTCACCCTCTCGTTCGCATCGTGTGCTCTTGCGTTGTGTCTTGCCACCTTCGTCATGGCCGCTACCGGCAATACCCAGGTTGTCGAAAGCTTTGATTATGATCCCGGTCCGCAGAAGCCGTTTTACATTGCAGGCGAGGGCTGGGACCAAGAGCGCCCGGCATGGAGTGTCTGGGCGGGAGATGACCTGGAGCCGGACATCATCACGGAAGGTTCGCTCACCTACACCGACTCAGCAGGCAAGGCGCTGCCGACAGCCGGGAACCGGCTGGAAGCCAAGCAGTCGGTCTTGCTCCGTAAGTTGATCGACGTCTTCCACCCTGGGTTCGAAGGAGCCGTTCTTATGGATATTGCCGGAGACGAAAAGGACGAGCGGAGCGTGCCGGGGTTTGGGAAAGGCGGTGGCACGATCTGGTTCTCTTTCCTGATCCGGCCCGATCTCAATGCGGAAAGCGGCTTTGATATTCGCCTGACATCATCGGTCTATAATCAGGAGGGTGCAGGTGTGAGCTTTTACTTCAACCAAAAGAAGAACGAGTTGGAGGTTGGGCAGGGATGGACGGGTCCCCTGCGGAATGTAACGAAAGCCACGATCCCCGATCTAGTGCCGGGAGAAACCTCCTGGGTCGTGGCCCGGCTGGATTTTGGCCCTAGTTGGGGCAGTCCGGACGATGAGAAGATTCTCGATATCCGGAAACCGGAAACATTGGAAAAGCGCAGCGAAGCTGACGGGACGCTCATTGTCTGGATCAATCCTCCGCTCGGCGCGGTGCCGGAAGATGGCATGGCTGCCGCCACCTGCCAGATGCTCGAGTTTCGATTCAATCAGGTCTATATGGGCATCCGTTCTGGAGTTGCCGTGGACGAGATCCGGCTCGGGCCAACTTTTGAATCGCTTGTGGCGAAGTAATGCCAACCCGTTTCAATTCGTCCAGTGTGAAGCCCAAGAAACGAAATTCGACTTCGGTGTTTGGGATCAGTGCCTGCCTCATCCCACAGGCTCGGCATCGGGAGGAAATGCAATTGATTCGCCATGGTCGCGATGTTGATGTGCGTTTGCGGGAATGCATCTCTTAAATCAAGTATCAGTCGATTTAGTCTTGTTTCTGTAATATACGTGCAGAATATTCCGTCTGAGCTCGTGCCGAAATTTTCATGACCCAACTACCCAACATCCATTCCGCCAACATTTTTGGAGCCGAAATTCAATATTTCCGCCTCGAGCCGCGCTACTGGAAGCCGACTTTGCAGCATCTGAAGGACACGGGTTTGCGCAACGTCACGACCTATGTCCAGTGGGCTACGCATCTGGTTGGCGCGCCGGATGCCGAACATCCTGCTGGCGTGCTGGATTTTGAAGGCCGGACCGATCCGCGGCTGAATCTTTTCCACTACCTCGATCTCGTTCAGGAGATGGGGCTCGAATTGAACTTCCGGTGCGGGCCGTTTTGCTGCAACGAGATGGTCCACGGGGCGTATCCGACATGGCTGGTCATGGGGGATCCTGCGATGATGGTGTGGGATTACCAGAACCGTCCGACGCAAGGCTACTGGATCGCTCGGCAGGAGGGATCGCAACCATCCTATTTGCATCCGGAATATCTTGACTGGTGCCGGAAATGGATCACTGAGGTGGACAAAATCATCGCCCCGCGGCTGAAGTCGAATGGCGGATTCATCACGATGGTGAATCTTGACAACGAGGTGAGCTACATCGTGCAGGATGGGTTCCTCACGTCGGACTACAACCCGGTCAATGTGCGCCCCGGCGGGTTTTATCATCAGTTTCTCACCGAAAAATACGGCTCTGCCGGAACGCTGCCTTATCCGCAGAAGTTCGCGGCGATTGAAGACGTGCCTGCCCCGCGCGCGGTGCCGGATGTGGTGGGCGAGGATTTTGCCTACTACTCCGACTGGTGCGAATTCAAAACCTGGGCGATGTCCCGCTACATCGGCGAGCTTCGTGGAATGCACGAAGCGAACGGCGTGAAGGAGGTCACGTTCATGACGAACTTCAATCCGCACCGTCCAGAGGGGGTGCCGACGCGGTTGCCGGATTTTGAGAAAGCGACCGGGCCGCTCGGAATCGCAGGGTACGACTTTTACCGGGGGACGTTCATGAGCTATTCGGGCTATCAATCGATGGCGCGCGTGCTGAAGCTGATGAATGCAACGCTTCGCTACACATGGTCGGCGGAGTTCATGAGCGGAACTTGGGAACGCGTGCTGAGT
>JBDNGG010000397.1:0-2564 GCA_041689405.1 Terrimicrobiaceae bacterium
CTCTACGGCCCGCCCGAACTCAAGGATCGCATCACCCGTTGGAATGCCAACGGCCAGCACGGCATCTTCGCCGGAGCCCGTCGCTACCTGCGCCTCCTTCGCTCTCTTGTCCTTAACCGAACTCCCTATCTCGACCCCGCAAGCCGATCCAGCACGGCCTCCAGTGCGCTCTGTGCCGACGCGGCCTTGCAGGCCTGGCTTATCCTCATCCGAAAATGGCGCACCATTCCCGGGGGCATCGCCATCATTACCAACAAAGACACTCCCCTTGGCTTCTGGCGCTGCACCGCCATGGAGTCGCGTGATGTCATCCTTCCCTTGAAGCCATGAAAGACCCCTCGCTTCCAATACCTTTTTCCCACACCCACATCCCGGAGAGCTTCGGGGCTTAAACGTATGCGGAAATGAAAACCGGAGACGGGGCGACCGGATGGCTCTATGCATGGTGCCGCGCATTGCGCGACGGCTTGGGTCAGTATGCCAAGACACCGGTCGCCCCCGATCCGACTTCACCTTTCATGGTGCAGGTCGGACCATGGCTCAAAGATACTCTGCCACGGCACCCGTTGTCGATGGCGCGTCACACCAGTCTGCCAGGATAAGGGGGCTTCTCTCTGCTTCACGCGGAGAACCCGGTGTCGCCACCGTTCCCGCTCCGCCTCCACCTTTCGTTCCCTTCCTTTGCTCCAAGCCCTGCCTTCCTGCCTGCCTTTTTGATCCCCTCAAAATTGGCTCCCTCCCGCTTGCCCTAATATATTTTTCAAAAATATCCCTTGATTTGATCTGATACTACTGACCCCCTTTGATTGCCGCAGGTGCGGGATGATCTGAAGGAGATCAGCTATGGCAAATGGGAAGGCAGGACGGTGGAGGAGGTCTCGGTGGAATATCACGATGACTACATCCGCTGGTCGGCGGACCCGGCCTGGTATCCGCCGACGGATGGCGAGCCGGCCGTATCCATAGCCCATCGCACGCTCCGGGTGGTCGAGGAGATCCAGCGGGTGTATGACAACGGGAATGTGCTGATCGTGTCGCACAAGGCGACGATCCGGATTTTGTTGTGCTCGCTGCTGGGGATAGATGTCGGACTTTTCCGCTACCGGCTGGGGTGTCCGGTGGGATCGGTTTCGGTGGTGGAATTCGGCTAGCACGGCCCGCTGCTCAAAGCCATGGCGGATGTGAGCCATCTCAATGAGAAGTTAAGAAATCTTCCCGGCACTTAGCCGCACCCGTGTTTCCGGCGGGAAAAACGTGCGCTTTTCTTTTCCTCCGGGCGGGCTATAAACGAAAGCGATGTCTCTTCCTCTTCCTCATCTGATCGTGCAGCCCGACGATGGAGTCGGTCCGGTGCGCGATTTTATCAACACCGCCAAAAAATCCCTGCTGATCAAGCAATTCACCTACACCGAGGAAAGTCTGCTCCAGGCGGTGGTGGAGCGCAAAAATGCCGGGGTGGATGTGCGCATCATGCTCAATCCGAAGCGTTCGGCCGGGGATCGCGCCAACGACGACACCTTTGATTTTTTCAAGAAAAACGGAGTCAATATTCAATGGGCGAATCCGAAGTTTTATGTCACGCACGAGAAATCCATCGTGGTGGACGGCGCGGCGGCCTTAATCGCGACCTTTAATCTGTGCACCAAGTATTTCACCCTCACGCGCGATTACGGCATCATCATTGAGGATCCGGCGCGGGTGGCGCAGGTGGTCGAGGGATTCAATGCCGACTGGGAGCACCGGGATTGGCTGCCTTCCGGTGACACGGGGTTGCTCTGGAGCAACGCGAACTCCCGCGCGCACATGGCCGCATTTATTGATTCTGCCAAACACCGCATTGATGTGCAGCATCCGAAGTTTGTGGATGCGGTCATCACGGACCGCCTCATGGCTGCGGCCGAGCGCGGCGTGCATGTGCGGGTCCTTTGCGGAGGCAAACATGGCATCAGTGATTGGGACATTCTTGATACCTTCGCTTCGTTGCGTGTGCTCAAGCGCTATGGGGTGAAAGTGCACAAGCAGAAAAATCTTCGCGTTCACGCCAAGTTGATCATTGCCGATGACGAACACGCGCTGATGGGTTCGATGAACATTGACCGCAGCGCGTTTGACCTCCGGCGCGAACTGGGCACGACAATCAAGGACGAGGCTGTGGTCAAACGGTTGATCGAGACGTTCCAAAGCGACTGGGATTCCTCGCACAGTTACGATCCGCCGGATCCGCTCGATCCCGCGCAACACAAGGAAGAGACGGATTTCCCGCACGACAAAGATCTGCAGCATGAGTGAGGAGGGGGAGAAGACGGAAAGCGGGAAACTGGCGACGGAAGGCTTGCAGCCGGAGTTTCAAGTTTCTCTTCTCGATCTGGCCCTGACATTTAATCACATCTCCCTCGCGTCATTTGGCGGCGGACTTTCGGCCTGGTCGCGCGAAGTGATCGTGGTGGAAAAAAAGTGGATGTCCGAGGAAGAGTTCCTCAGCGCGCTAACCATGTGCCGCATCCTGCCGGGGGCCAATCAGGTGAATCTGGCGGTTTTTGTGGGCAATAAGATGCGGGGGGTTC